>JAPLLF010000382.1 GCA_026387715.1 Pseudomonadota bacterium | reverse complement strand
CATCACCTCGGATTCGGCGCGCGTCCCGAACTGCGGCCCCTCGATGCACGCGTAGGTCCCGCGCGGATGGACGCGGTCGACCTCGCCGTGCGCGGCGTCCGCCAGCGCATCCGCCAGCGGTTCGCAGACCGGATCGGCGAGGCTGACGTGCGCGACCACGCCGCCTCCGAAGAACGTCGACGGCCGACCGACGGTGCGGTCGAGGAACTGGCGAGGCACGACGACGTCGCCGGGCGCGATCTCCTCGCGCAGCGAGCCGACCGCGGACACCGAGATCACGTGGGTCGCGCCGAGCGCCTTGAGCGCGTACAGGTTCGCGCGCGCGTTGATCTCGCCGGGCAGCAGCCGATGCCCGCGGCCGTGGCGCGCGAGGAACAGCACGCGACGCTCCCCGAGGCGGGCGACGACCACCACGTCCGACGGCGCCCCGAACGGCGTCGCCACGTCGAGCTCGTCGGTGATCGTCGCGCCGGGCAGCTCGTAGAACCCGCTGCCGCCGAGCACCGCGATCGCCGGCTCGGATGATCCGGACGTCACGCCAGGCTCCCACCGCAGCTCGAGCCCGCCCCGGCCGTGCACCCGAAGCAGTGCGCGCCGGTCGCGATCGGCGCGCCGGTGAGCTGCGCGATCGCGTCGAGCTCGAAGATCGTGCGCGCGCGCCCGGGCACCGGCAGCTCGAGCATCTGGTTGAAGTCGCAGTCGTAGAGCGCCCCGTCCCAGCCGACGCTGAGCAGCGACCGGCACATCACGTGCCCGGTCGTGGCGGGGTTGAGGTGATTCACCAGCAGGCTCATGTACGCGTCGTACTCGCCGCGCGCGAGCAGGTAGTCGGCGAACCGACGGATCGGCATGTTCGTGATCGTGAGCAGGTGGCGAAACTCGACGCCGTGCTCGCGTCGCAGGCGATCGCGATAGGTGGCCTCGAGCGGCGCCTGCGCCGGCGGCAGGAACGCGCCGCCCGGGTTGTAGACGAGATCGAGCGCGTGCGGCGAGCCGGGCGCGCCGTAGCCGAGCGCGCCGAGCTGGTGGAGCGCGGCGATGCTCCTGGCGAACACGCCATGACCGCGCTGCTGCTCGACGTTGTCGGCCGTGTAGCACGGCAAGCTAGCGACCACCTCGACGTCGTGCTCGGCGAGGAACGGCGCGAGCTCCTCCATCCCCGGCTCGAACAGGATCGTCAGGTTGCAGCGATCGATGACCCGCCGCCCGAGCCGGCGCGCCTCGACGACGAGGCGCCGAAAGTTCGGGTTCAGCTCCGGAGCTCCACCGGTGAGATCGAGCGTGGTGAGCTGCGGGCTCGCGGCGAGCACCTCGAGCACGCGATCGGCGACCGCCGCCGTCATGATCTCGGTGCGCTTTGGCCCCGCCTCGACGTGGCAGTGGTGGCACGCCTGGTTGCAGAGCTTGCCGACGTTGACCTGCAGCGTGGTCACCGCGCCGCGCGCGAGCGGACCGAGGTCGTGCGACGCCAGCGCGGCGTCGAAGTCATGGGTCGCCCCCCGCGCGAGCGGCAGCCGTGAGCGGACCGCCGGCATCAGCAGGACCGGCCGGTCGACAAGCAGGTGGAAGGCAGGTCGGACATCGAAGACTCCTGTGAGTGACACCGTATCGTCCTCGGGGACGGCGAAACGTTACAGCCGAAGTTCGGGCATTCGATCCGTTCCAGGTACCTGGTACTCTTCATGATACCAGGTTCAAGTAGCCTTTCGTCGCTGCAACGCAGCAGATTTGCGTCGCTGCAGCGTCCACACGACGACGATCCACCTCTCGGTTTGTTGCAGTGCAACATTTCCACTTGACGCGGTCGGTCGCGATGTCTAGAAGTGAGTGCATGAGCAACTCCACCAAGACCGAGACCAAGACCGAATCGACCTCTTCCTCGACGGCGACGGGCGCCGCTGCTCCGGCCGCCGCGTTCAGCGCGTTCGCGCCGTTCCAGGACATGTGGACCGACGCCGTCGAGCGCATGCAACAGGTCGCCCACGCGCAGCAGAACCTCGCCTCGATGTGGGTCGAGGCGGCCGGCGTCACCGATCAGCTCGTCCGGGCGCAGCAGCAGATGATGTCGATGTGGACCGACGCGGCGTCGCACGGCGAGCGCCTCGCGAACCAGTACGCGGTCGTCGAGAAGGACCTCGTCGCGCGCACGCAGTCGACGATGGCCGGCTGGTCGCAGATGGCGCAGGACGCGGTCGCGTACGGCGCGCAGCTGTCGACCGAGGGCCGCAAGTTCGGCGCCGACACCGCCAAGAAGATGACCGCGCGCTGATCAGCCCTTCTTCTTCTTCTTGTCCGGCCTCGCGGCGAGCGAGTCGCGCAGCATCTGCTTGAGCTCGTCGAGCTCGCCGCGCATGGCGGCGACCTCGCTGGCACCCGCCGGTGCGGGCGCGGGCGCCGGCTCGTCGGGCCCCGGCGGCGGGGCCACGTGGATCGGCCCGCTCGGCGGGGGCGCGTACGACGGCGGCGGCGCGTACGGCTGCTGGAACGGCGACTGCGCCATCCACAGCCGCGCGAGCGCGTCGGTCGCGGCCATCGGGATCTGCGCCAGCGGGTTGTACGACGTGATCCCCTGCACGCCGCGCTTGGCCTGCAGGTACATGTCGAGCGCGCCGGTGACGTAGCGCGAGAAGAACTCGGCGAGCCCGTCGTCGGACAGCCGGATCATCTGCGTGAGCAGCTGCACCGGCAGGAACCGCGCGGCGTGGCTCGCTTCGAGGACGACCTGGGCGAGCGTGGCCTGCGTCAGATCGTCGTTGGTCTGCGCGTCGACGACCCGGATGTCCGCGCCGCCGCGGACCTTGGTGGCGAGCTCGTCGAGCGTCACGTAGCGGCTGTCGCCGGTGTCGTAGAGCCGGCGGTTGCCGTACTTCTTGATCAAGATCGGCGGCACCGGCCGACCCTAGCCGCCGTCATGTTGCACTGCAAGCGGATTCATTGCTGCGCTGCAAGATGGCGCTTGACGACGCCCAACACCCTGAGTAGCGTGCCCGCCATGTCGAGCCGTTTGCAGCTGTTTGCGGGTCTGATCGCGCTGCAGTGCAGCATGACGGCTGGGTGCGCGAACACCGAGCCGGCGACCGCATGCACGACGAACGACGACTGCCCGTCCCACTTCTGCAAGGCCGACGGCCTGTGCGCCGCCGCCGGCGACCCCGACGCCGGGTCGACGATCGACGGTGCTTTGGGCGACGGGTCGACCGGGCTGTGCACGCCGAACCGCGACGGCAGCATCGAGCTCGCCGAGCTGCCGCTCGCGCCGGGCCGGATGGCGACGTTCCGCACGACGACGACCGGCACGTTCGCGACCGCGGGCACCGGCACCGCGGGCGCGCGGATCTGGGATCTCTCGACCCAGCTCACCGGCGACGGCGACACCGTGCTCGTGCTCGCGTCGCCGGCCGGCACGTGGTGGGCCGCGGACTTCCCGACCGCCACCTACGCGGCCCCGCTCGCCGCGGGCTCCGATCTGCTCGGCGTGTTCCACGTCGACGCGACCGCGCTGACGCTGCTCGGCGTCGTGTCGCCGGCCGCCGGGGCCACCCAGACCAAGCTGACCTACACGCCGCCCGCCCAGCTCATGAAGCTGCCGCTCGCGTCCGGCGCGACGTGGACCTCGACGAGCACGGTCACCGGCACGGTGAGCGGTGTGTTCGGGACCTACGACGAGACCTACGACGCGCACGTCGATCAGACCGGCACGATGAAGACGCCGTACGGCGAGTTCCCCGTGATGCGCACCGCGACCGATCTCACGCGCAAGCTCGGCCTCGCCACGCTGCTCACCAAGCGCCAGTTCGGCTGGACCGCCGAGTGCTTCGGCGGCGTCGCCGCGGTGATCTCCAAGGACAACGAGGCGGCCGCCGAGTTCTCGGCCGCCGCGGAGATCCGCAGGATCGCGCCGTGAGGCACGCCCTCCTGCTCACCCTGCTGCTGCTCGTCCCGCTCGGGGGCTGCCCGCGGTTCCACGCCGAGCCGTTTCCCAACGCCCCCGACGGCGCCAAGTTCGTCGACGTCGACGGCGTCCACGTCCGCTACCTCGATCAGGGCGAGGGGCCCGCGGTCGTGTTCGTCCACGGTTTCGGCGCGTCCGCCGACAGCTGGAAGCCGGTGCTCCCGGCGGCGGCGCAGCACCACCGCGCGATCGCGGTCGACCTCAAGGGCTTCGGCTGGACGACCCGGCCCGAGGGCGACTACAGCCCGGCCGCGCAGGCCAGGCTCGTGTGGGGTGTGCTCGACCAGCTCGGCGTCAAGGACGTCGCGATCGTCGGGCACTCGTGGGGCTCGTCGGTGTCGCTCGCGATGGCCGTCGCGCACCCCGACCGCGTGCGGCGCGTCGCGCTGTACGACGCGTACGTCTACGACGAGCAGATCCCGGCGTTCTTCCGGTGGGCCCAGAAGTCCGGCATCGGCGAGCTGCTGTTCGCGCTGTACTACCAGGAGCGCATCGAGGACCGCGCGCCGCTCGCGTACTACGACGCGCGCTGGATCACGCAGGCGCGCATCGACCGCGTCGAGGCCGACATGGCGCACGCCGGCACGACCGCCGCCGCGCTCGCCGCCGTCCGCGGCCACCACTTCGCCGCGCTGCACGATCAGCTGCGTGGCTTCACCAAGCCCGTGCTGCTCCTGTGGGGCGAGAACGACGAGATCACGCCGGTGCGGTTCGGCTATCGCCTGGCCGCCGAGCTCAAGGACGCGACGCTCGTGACCTACGCGCGCTGCGGGCACATCCCGATGGTCGAGGCGCACGCCGCGTCGACCCGCGACCTGATCGCGTTCCTCGCCCGGGACGACGCCGCGCCCGCGACCACGCCCACGACGCCCGCCGTCGAGCCCACGCCCGAGGCCACTGGTGGTGGCGGTGGTGGTGGCGGCTCGGGCACCGAGACCGCGACCGTCGAGCTGCCGCAGCTCCTGCCACCCGAGCCGCCGCCGCTGGACCTGCCGATCGGCGCGGACCTCGCGGCGCTCGGCGCCGAGCTGACGCCCCGCAAGTACGCCGCGCCGCGCGAGCACGTCGAGCTCGTCGCGCACGGCGGCTTCCGCGTGCAGATGGGCCACCTGTTCAACCTCGACCTCGATCGCGGCCTCGACTCGCGTGGCCAGCCGGTGTTCCCGATCCCGCTCGGCGGCGGTCAGGAGTTCACGTTCGGCAACCTGCGCGCGCGCACCGACTTCGCGGCGTACGCGCCGGGCATGGGCGTCGCCGTCAAGGCGCGCGTCGATCTGCTCGACGTCCCGGTCGGCGCGAACCCGAGCCTGGCCAACGGCTCGCCCGCGACGGCGACCGGCCAGGAGCCGAGCGCGGTCGTCGTCAAGCGCGCGTGGGGCGAGGTGCTGCTGCCGTTCGGCACGCTCGCCGCGGGCCGCATGGGCGCCCACCTCGGCATGGGCATCGTCGCCAACGGCGGCGACTGCGAGGACTGCGACCACGACGACGCCAGCGATCGCATCGCGCTGGTGTCGCCGATCGCCGGCCACGTGCTCGCGCTCGCCTACGACATCACCTCGCGCGGGCCGTTCACGCGCAGCCGGGATGGCGGGCGCGCGATCGCGCTCGACCCGACCGATCGCGTCGGCGGCCCGACGGCCGCGATCATGCGCGTGCACACGCCGGGCGCCCTCGCCCGCCGCGCCGCCGCGGGCCTGGTGTCGACCGAGTACGCCGCGTACATCACGCACCGCACCCAGGACACCGACGTGCCGGCGAGCTACCTGCCGACCGCGGCGCCGCGCACCGGCTACACGCCCGCCGACCTCGTCGCGCGCGGCTTCTCGGCGACCGGCGTCGGCGCGTGGCTGCGGATCACGAGCAGCGTGTTCCGCGTCGAGGCCGAGCTCGCCTACGGGACCGCGAACATCGACCAGCCGTCGCTCGTGCCGGGGGCGTCGATCTCGACGCCGGTCACCTCGCAGCAGGTCGGCTTCGCGCTGCAGACCTCGATCGATCTCGGCCCGTCGCGGGTCGGCTTCGACGGCGGCTACGCCAGCGGCGACGACGCGCCCGGGTTCGGCGCGCATCCGCAGATCGGCGAGACCGCCCCGACCGCCGGCGCGTTCGACGGCCCGCAGGCGAACCTGCCGCGCGATCACACGGTCGACAACTTCCGGTTCCACCCCGACTTCCGCGTCGACCAGATCCTGTTCCGCGAGATCCTCGGCACGATCACCGACGCGATCTACCTGCGGCCGCACGCGCAGGCGACCTTGCTCGAGGTCGGCAGCGGCCGGCTCGAGGCCGGCGCCGCGCTGATCGCGTCGTGGGCGGTCGAGGCGACGTCGACCCCGAGCGGCCAGCGCGCGCTCGGCGTCGAGCTCGATCCGCAGGTGCGCTACGCGAGCGCCGACGGCTTCGCGATCACCCTCGACTACGGCGTGCTGTTCCCCGGCGCGGGCTTCGACAACACGAACCTCGCCGCCAAGCCCGCGCAGACGGTCCGCTTTCGCCTGGGGTTCCAATTCTGATGCGCGCGATCCAGCTCACGATCCACCTCTCCCTCGTCGGGTCCCTCGTCGGGTCCCTCGTCGGCACGCTCGCCGCGTGCGGCACCAACCTGACGCCCGAGGCCGAGCCGGCGCCGGTGCTGCCGAGCTGCGTGCCCAACCGCGACGGCCAGATCACCGCCGACGAGCTGCCGATCGCGCTCGGCCAGCAGGCGATCTACTACGCGACGCCGCTGGGCAAGCCGCGCGCCGTCGACCTCGTCGGCGACGCCACCGGCTGGCAGCTCGACGACGAGTCGCCCGACGATCTGGTCGTCGGCATCGGGCCGGTCGCGCTCCAGACCCAGTGGTACGCGGCGCAGTTCCCGACCGGCCGGTTCGTCGTCGACGCCGGCGGCGGCCTCGACGGGATCTACCACCAGGACGACCAGGCGCTGTGGCTCGACGGCACCGCGTCGCAGGCGGCGAGCCTCACGCTCGTGCGCTACGCCGATCCGGTCGCCCTGCTCCGCTTCCCGCTGCGCGACGGCGACAAGGCGACGTCGACCGCCGCGATCCCCGCCGGCACGATCGAGGGGCTGCCGTTCATCGGCGCCGACGAGTTCGCGATCGACGTCACCGGCCGCGATCACCTGATCGTCCCCTACGTCGACTTCTCGCCCGTGCTGCGCGTGCGCACCACGGTGACGCGCAAGGCGACCGGCACGACGATCGCGATCACCAAGCGCACGACGCTGTTCATGTTCGAGTGCTTCGGCGAGGTCGCGCGCGCCGAGAGCGCGACGAACGAGCCCTCGCCCGACTTCACCTCCGCTGCCTACCTCCGTCGCTTCGCACTCGGAAGGACCCCGCCATGAGCAAGCTCTGGGACACCTGGAAGACCGGCTTTGCCACCTGGGAAGCCACCACCGCGCAGTACCTCGAGAAGGTGATGTCGACGCCGGCCGTGCTGCAGCCCGCCGCGACGATGATGACCGCGGTCATGAAGACCAAGGCCAAGGCCGACCGCGCGATGACCTCGTGGTGGGCGCTGTGGGGGCTGTCGACGCGCAGCGACCAGGAGCGCTCGCTCCACAAGTTGAACCAGCTCGAGTCGAAGATCCTCGACCTCCAGGAGGTCATCTCCCAGCTCTCTCAGCCCTCGCGGCCCTCTGGGCCCTCGACCCGCAAGTAGCCCGACCATGCCGATCGACCTCACGCCGCTCCTGTCCATCCGTCCGGCCCCGCACGCGGTGTTCGGCCGCCTGTCGACCCACCGCGATCGCCCGCGGTTCCACGTGCGCGACGGCGCCGCGTGGACCCCGGTGACGTGGGGCCAGTACGCGACCCAGATCCGCGGCGTCGCGCGCTGGCTCGTCGACCACGACGTCGCCGCCGGCGATCGGATCGCGATCTACGCGCCGAACTCGGTGGCGTGGGCGAGCGCCTCGATCGGCGCGCAGACCGCCGGCGCCGTGTTCGTGCCGATCTACCCGGCGTCGACCGCCGAGCAGGTCGCGTTCATCCTCGATCACGCCGAGGCCAAGGTGATCTTCGTCGCCGGCCGCGAGCAGGTCACGCGCCTCGAGCGCGCGCGGACGATGATGACGCGCGCGATCGCGATCGTCGATCTCGACGACGCCGACGGCGCGCTCGCCGCCGCCGCGCAGCGCGACGCCGCGTCGCCCGCGCTCGTCGATGCCCGGCTCGCGGCGCTCGAGCTCGATGCGCCCGCGCAGATGCTCTACACCAGCGGCACCTCGGGCAACCCCAAGGGTGTCCCGCTCACCCACCGCAACGTCGGCACCAACGGCGCCGACTGGCTCGTGTGCAACCACCCGCTCCTCGAGGAGGGCGACGTCGACCTCCTGTGGCTGCCGATGAGCCACATCTTCGGGTTCGGCGAGCTGTGCGTCGGCAACCTGCTCGGCTACGAGACCTACCTGTGCACGCCCGCCGAGGTGTTCGAGCTGATGCCCGTGATCAGGCCGCAGGTGTTCTTCAGCGTGCCCGCGTACTGGGAGAAGATCGCGCGCTCGCTGGCCACCGGCACCGACGTCACCGGCGGCCGGCTGCGGTTCTGCCTGTCGGGCGGCGCGGGCCTCAAGATCGAGATCAAGCAGCAGCTGCACGCCGCCGGCGTGCTCGTCATCGAGGGTTACGGCCTCACCGAGACGTCGCCGACCCTCACGCTCAACCGCCCCGACGCGTTCCGGTTCGACACCGTCGGCAAGGTCCTGCCGTCGGTGCAGCTCAAGCTCGCCGACGACGGCGAGATCCTCGCCAGGGGCGACAGCGTGTTCACCGGCTACTTCAAGGATCCCGAGGCGACCGCCGGCGCGTTCACCGCCGACGGCTGGTTCTGCACCGGCGACGTCGGGCGGTTCACCGAGGACGGCTTCCTGCAGATCGTCGATCGCAAGAAGGACATCCTCGTGAACTCCGGCGGCAAGAACATCCCGCCCGCGAACATCGAGGCGAAGTTCGTCGACGATCCGGTGATCGAGCGCCTCGTGGTGTACGGCGACGCGCGCCCGTACCTCGTCGCCGCCGTGTGGGTGCGCCCCGAGGCCCCCGCCGCGGCCGTCGCCGCGCGCATCGAGGCCGTCAACGCCGAGCTCGCGCGCCACGAGACGATCAAGAAGTTCTTCGTCGCCGAGGCGCCGCTCACCGTCGAGAGCGGCGGGCTGACGTCGTCGCTCAAGCTCCGCAGGAAGGCCGTCTACCAGATGATGAAGGACCGCTTCGAGGGGCTCTACACGTGAACCAGCCCGTGAAGAAGCCCGGGCCGCTCGAGTCGCTCACCGCGCTGCTGTCGCGCGCCGCGCGGCGCGTCGAGCCCGTCGTCGGGCAGACGCCGCACGAGGTCGTGTGGCGCGAGAACAAGTGGAAGCTGATGCGGTTCGCGCCCGCCGTGCCGAAGTACCGCACGCCGATCCTGCTCGTGCCGTCGCTGATCAACCGCTGGTACGTGCTCGATCTCGGGCGGGGCCGCTCGCTGATCGAGTGGCTCGTCGCCCAGGGCCACGTCGTGTACTGCATCGACTGGGGCACGCCCGGCGACGAGGATCGCTACCTCACGTGGGACGACATCGGCGGCAGCTACGTCGGCCGCGCGGTCCGCCTCGCGGCGCGCGAGACCGGCAAGACCCACGTGCTCGGCTACTGCCTGGGCGGCACGATCGCGACCGCCTACGTCGCGTCGCACCCCGAGGGCGTCGCGTCGCTGCTCGCGCTCGCCGCGCCCATCGACTTCGATCGCGCCGGCATCATGGCGCTGTGGACGCGGACGCCCGGCTTCGAGCTGGGCCCGCTCGTCGACGCGTTCGGCAACGTGCCGTGGCGGCTCATGCAGGCGTCGTTCAAGATGCTGCGCCCGACGCTGCCCGCGACCAAGGCGGTGTCGCTGCTCGACCGCGCGTGGGACGACGAGTTCCTCGAGTCGTTCATGGCGAGCGAGAAGTGGGGCAACGACAACATCTCGTTTCCCGGCGCCTGCTACGCGCAGTACATCCAGGAGCTGTATCGCGAGAACCGGCTCGTCCACGGCACGTTCTCGGTGCTCGGCAAGCCGGCGAAGCTGTCGGCGATCACCTGCCCGGTGCTCGCGATCGCGTTCGTCCACGACAACATCGTGCCGGTCGACGCCGCCAGGCCGCTGATCGACCTGGTCGGCTCGCGCGACAAGCAGCTGGTGGTCGAGAACGGCGGGCACGTCGGCGCGGTGATCTCGCGCAAGGCGGTCACCCGGCTGTGGCCGGCGATGTCGACGTTCTGGGCGCAGCGCGACTGAGCTGCGCGACCGCTACCGGCAGTTGATCAGCCCGCAGCCGCAGCGCGTGAGCGTCTGCTTCCGCAGGAGCGTCATCTGGAGCCAGCCATGGAACGTCGTCCGGCGGCGGATGCAGAGGTTGGCGGCGGCGATCCCGGCGCGACGGAGCTCGCGCGTGCGGCTGCCCACGATCGGCGGGGGAACGGCAGCAAGGGTGAGGAGGGCGCGCGGCATCGACCACCCGCAACTACCACTGGTTTGGACCGTTCACAACGAGAACCTTGCAGGGCTCCCGCGAACCGTCGTCACGAGCAGAAGCCTGGCGGCACCGCGATCGCGTGCGTCGTGACCAGCGCGCACATCCTGGTGTGCGCGGCGTGCGCCTCGTCACCGGTCTGGACCGCGTGCAGGACCAGGAACCACGCGCGCCAGTCGTCGGGGTGCGCGGCGGCGACCGCGCGGGCGTCGGCGGCCGCGATCCGGCCCGCGGCGCGACTCTCGATCATCCGCGCGACGACGTTGGTCGGATCGAGCGCGAGCGCGGCGGTGACGTCCTTCGGCAGCGTCGTGTGATCGATGATGTACTGCGCGACCCCGCGCGCCGCGAGCGCGTCCGCGTCCGACAGCACGCGATCGGTCGCTGGCCACGTGTCGTGCTTCACCGTGTACTGACGCACCAGCACCTTGCCGTGCGCGACCCACGACAGGAACGCGTGGTCCGCCGCGTCGAGCGCCGCGAGCGACGGGAACGCCTGCGCCCACAGCGCGTCGGACGCGCCGGCCGGGGCCACCGCCAGCGCGTTCATGTACGCGAACAGCTCGTCGGCGTGCTCCGTCGCCAGGAACGTGAACAGCGCCCACGCGGTCGCGTAGAACGCGCCGTTCATGCACGCATGCTCCCGACACGCGAACAGCTGCGCGAGCGGCAGCGGATGCTCGTCGTGTAGCTGCCGCGCCCGCCCCTCGACCGGCTTGCCGAGATCCACGCGCGTGCCGTCGACCTCGATCGTCTCGTAGAAGCTCGCGAGCGCCTCGGCGAACCAGTGCGGCTGGTCCGGCAGCGGCCCGTACGAGATCACGTGCGCGAGCTCGTGCGTGAAGACCCGCCGCGTGTCGGTGGTGTCGAGCGCGTCCGCGGCGACGACGATCACCGGCTGCAGCAGCGCGCCGACGCCCGACGCGTAGGCGCTGAACTGCACCGGCAGGTACGCGCCGACCTCCTCCTTGTTCGCGAGCGCGACGACGAACACGCGATAGCCCTCGTCGCGACGCCCGAACAGCGTCGTCCCGTAGATGACCTCGCGGAGCCGCTCCATCGCCTGGACGAGCCCGAGCGCGCGCTCCGGCGAGTCCGTCCAGATCGTGAAGTGGGCGCTCGCCACCTCGACCCACGGCGGGCCACCCTTGCTCGGCAGCGCTGGCACCGCCGGCGGCATGTGACACGAGGTCAGGACGAACGCGAGGGAGAACACGACGACACCTAAGACCTTCACCGCCGACGACGATACCCGATCTGCGACGCTTCCGCGGAAGCGCCTGGATGCGTCGCTCCGGTGACCACGCGCTACGGGAACGCGAGCGTGAACCGGCCACCCGCGGCGGTAGGATCGTCGGCGTGCTCGAGGTCCTCGGGCGTCGGCGCGAGCACGAGCTGGTCACCCTCGAGGGACCACGCGCGCATCACCAGGTGGTCCTCGAGGTCGTGGCCACCGATGTCGATCGGCGCGGTGCAGCTCGGCGTGCCCGACGGCCCGAGGCCGCACGCGAGGAGGCCGCGGCGATCGTGCGCGCGGCTGCCATCGATCCGCTCGCCGTTCGGGCCGGGATCCATCGACAACAGCCGGCCCTCGACGGTGTAGTCGAACACCTCGAACGCGGGTCGCGAGACGATCGGCTGTAGCCGCATCCGATCGACCATCACGCTCATCCCCGTGCGCTGGCACGTGATGCCGGTCGTGGTGAACCAGGTGCCGCCGTGCGCGAGCGCGAACACGCACGTCACCGGCGGCGGCGCGGCGTCGTTGGGACAGCGCTCGATCTGCGCCCACAGCTCGACCGCGGGGAACGTCGGCGACGTCGCCTTCCACGCCACCGGCGGATCGACGCAGGCGCGGACACATCCGTTCTCGTCAGCCGGCGTGGGCGCGCAGAAGGCCTCGTGACTCGCGACCCGCGCGAGCGGGCTCACGACCATCCGCGCGGTAGGTGGTTGTCCTGCGTGGCCGACCGCCGTGGGTGTCGAGCCACCACAGCCCACGAGGCCGATGACGATCCCCAGACGCACCATGCAGGGTGAACGCCTCATCGAACGGTCGTATTCCAGCGGGAGGCCGGAGGGCTCGTGGAGGTGTCCTCGATCCAGTACGCCTGTTTGTGGCCGCGCGCTTCAAATTCGCTCACGAGCGCGGCAGCCTGGCATCGGTTCGTCAGGCGGGTCACTTCGGCGTCATTCCCATCGTCGCCGGTCCGCATCACGATGACAGCGTTTGGTGGCGCCATCACCTGAGGGACACCATCTCGGTCGGTCCAGAGGCTCATCATCTCGATCGGTACACCCAGGTGAAACCCGATGTGCGCGAGATCTCGCTGATTGGCGTGGATCTCGAACCGGGACGGATCGGTGGCGGGATCCACGGTTCGCAGCTGGGCTCCGAGATGGAACCGCGACAGCCCCACTTCGAGACCGCAGGAGAACCGCACGCAGAGCGCGTCGAAGAGCCCGACCCCGTTCGAATCGAGATCGCGCTCCGACGGAGGTCCAAAGCGGGCTTCCATCGTCGCGGCCATGGCTTCGAACACCGCGAGCGGCGGTGACGTCCAGGTCAGCTCCGTGACGACGAGAAAATCGGTGATCGCGGCCATGTTTCAGCGTTTGGATGCTTCGAGCCCGTGCTCAGGTGCTGACCGATCTGTGGTCGGAGCGATCACTACGCGGCTTGCTTGCGCGGCGCAACGCCCGTCGTCGCGTTCGGCGACCGCGGTCGAGTACCGTGCCACCGACGTCGAAGCTCGGGTGTTTGCTGCTTCGGCGGTGCGTGTGCGATCGTTCGCACCGTGAGGAAGCTCTCGATGCTCGACGGTCAGGAGCCGTTCGACGTCACGCGGCTCGACGCCGCCGAACCGGCACGCGTCGTCGTCTTCGCCGTCGGCGCCGGCGGAAATCCCGAGCGACACCTGCCGCTCCTCGAAGCCCTCGCTGATCGCGGGTGCACCGTCGTCGCGCCTCACTTCGAGCGCCTCGTCTCCCCGATCCCGACCGAGACCCAGCTGCTCCTACGCGCCCGCCGCCTGCGCCTCGCGCTCGACTCCGTCGCGCACCCTGGGTTGCCGGTCGCCGGCATCGGGCACTCGCTGGGCGCGGCGATGCTCCTCGCGCTCGCCGGTGCGAAGGGCTGGACGTTCGCGCGACAGCGCCTCGCGATCGCGCGCGACGATCGCCTCGACGATCGCCTCGCGCGCCTGGCGCTGTTCGCGCCGGCGACCGACTTCTTCCTGGCCCCCGGCGCACTCGACGACGTGCAGGCGACGATCCTCGCGTGGGCTGGGACGAACGACACGATCACGCCGCTCAGACATGCAGAGCTCCTGAAGGACGCCCGTGGCGCGCACGTCGAAGTGCGGGTCGTCGATGGCGCCGGCCACTTCTCGTTCATGAACACGCCGCCGCCGCAGATGCCTGAGCCGCTCGTCGACCGCGACGCGTTTCTCGCGAGCCTCGCGTCGGACGTCTGCAGCTTCGTGACGGCATGACCAGACTGTCGAAGATGGACAAGATGGATACGATGACCAATGACACTCGGTGACCTTCGAAGTCTCCTCAAAGGGACTGGGATCGATGACGTGCTCGTTGCCGGCTTCGTCGACCCGACCGAGAGACCTCTGCGGTTTCATGCGATGTATCGCTCGGTCTTCCTCGAGTGCGGAGGAACGTTACTGAGCTTCGGGGTACTCGCAGATACCGGGCGAATGCAGATCGCGAGCATCCGCTCCGTCCACGTCGTCGTCGAGCTAGATGACGACCTGCAGCCTGCTTCGACATCCATCCGGGAGACCGTGCTCGAGGATCCGGACGGGTCGAATCGCATCCGTACCATCCAGCTGTGGGATACCGAAGGTGGACCAGACGGCATTGAATGCGCTGCCGCCCGACTCGACCTCGAGAACGGACAAATTGTCTTCATCGACCCGACCTACCATTTCGGTATTCGAATCGGAGGGATTCACCAACAGGACAGCTGGCTGAACAACTCGACACAGCGGGAGCACGATCGCATCGTGCTCGATATGTCCGATGCCGCCGGATGACCGGTCGCTTGACGTCCCAGCTGAGGATGGACGCTTCCGCGGAAGCGCCCTTCCTCAGTTCGCCTGATCTTCGAGCCAGCACAGATCGCGAATCAGCTCGTGCTGATCGACGGGCTTGCCGTTCCACCGCGGCGCGTTCGTCGCGCGATCGATCGCCGGTCGCGATTCATCATCGCGATCACGTCGAAGCCAGTGACCTCACCCCGAGGTGGGTCCGGCACCACGTGGATGCGGCGGCCTTCGCGATCGAAGAAGCGATGCGCCTGCCGGCTTGCACCGAGCTCGACGCGATAGCCACCCTCGTGCAGACACACGTGGTGGAACGAACACAGCCTCACCAGGTTCGAGAGGTTCGTCTCGCCACCATCCTCCCAGTGCACGATGTGATGCGGCTCCAGGAACGCCCGGTGCGGACAGGCCGGGAACTGGCACTGCGGATCTCGCGTCGCGAGGGCGCGCTTCTGGGCCGCGCTCACGGTCCGCCGCTTGCGTCCCAGATCGAGCACGTTGCCGTGCGCGTCCTCGTGAAGGTGCACCACCCCGGCATCGCAGCCGACCCGCCGGACGGCCTGCGGCGACAGCACGGTCCCATCGGCCGCGACGCCGAGCCCGTCGGTGACCACGACCACCAGCTCGACCGGCGAGCGCTCCGGGCGATCTCCACGCGCGTGCGCATGCACGATCGCCATCAGCGCGTCGGCGCGCGTGATCGGGTGCGGTCGCAGACGGTGGGCGCTCCTGGGAACGTCCACCCGGGTATCCATGGGTGTGTCCAGTGCCGGTGACGCTTCCGCGGAAGCGTCGCGCATCCGCCGCAACGAGTCGTCGATCACCGCCATCACCATCGCGATCTCGTCGGGCGATCCCACGAGCTCGAGCTTGTGCTGGCCACTGGGCAGCGCGCGCGTTCGCACGTGACTTCGAAGCTCCTCGGGAGCCGGCACGCCATCGCGCTGGGTGCTCGCGAGCCTGGCGCACGTGATCGCGAGCTGCGAGCCCGTCTCCTGCTCGGCACAGAGCAGGAGCGCGGCCTCGGTCTGCGGCCTGGCCACCCGCGTGATCGCGCGGACCTTCGTGTAGGACACCCGGCCCAGCCGGAGCGCCTCGTCGATCAGCGGCAGCTCGCCGAGCCGCCGCGCCACCCGTACCTGCTCGCGCGCGGTGACGAGGTCGAGCCCGACGCGCCAGCTGAGCCAGTGCGCGCACGACCTCGCGTTCTGCAGGCTCCAGCCCCCGGCGGCGTCGAACACGCGGATCAGAGACAGCAGCCCGTGGGTCGCGGCGTCGAGGTTCGCCGCGCGCTCCGCGATCTGCTCGCCCATCTCGTCGAGATCTGCACGAGTCATCATATCCAATGCTCGCATGTCGATCTGACATCAACATATGCACGCTCCGCCGCCATTTCTCTGTGAGAACGGGGGCGCCGTGGTCCACGACTGCCGCGGGCGGTCTTCATCCTCGGTCTCTTGTGGATCGGCGGCTCGATTGAACCCTGCACCGCCGTCGATCCTCGACGCGGCGTGTGTTCTCGCCAGATCCGGATCGATCGTCAACGCTGGATCACCGACGACCACGACCGCTCGGACTTAAACCCGATCAGTACTCTCTCCCATCGCCATGCGAGTCATCATATCCAATTCTCGTATGCCGACCTGACGCCGACACCGGACGAACGACGCGACGGATCACCAAGTCCACCGCGGTTCGTGGACGCCGATCACGGGAAGTGGAGCGTGTAGCGCCCGTGCACCAGCACGACCCGCGCGCCGCCCTCCCAGCCGGCGAGGTCGAGCGCGCCATCGCAGGCGAGCTGCAGCCGGTACTGCAGCGCCTTCGCACCGTGGAACGGACCACCCGCGGAGAACGGGATCCGCGCGCAGCTCGGGTGCGCCGCCTCACCACCGCACGCGATCAGCGCGCGTGTCTGGGCGCCACCGGGCGGGCCGTCCTCGGTGACCGCCGTGATCTCCGCCCCACCATCGTCCACGCGATCCTGTGCCGCGAGGTGATGGACGCGCGCGACGCGTGCCTGATCTTCGCGATCGCCGTGCGGCCAGTACTCGCGCACGAGGTCGTGCGTCCACCAGCCGCTCGTGGTGTGGACCGCGAGGACGTGGGTCGCCACGTTGTCGGGCCCGAGCGGCCGGGTGCGCTGGCCCGTCGAGCAGTGGATGATCGCGTCGAACGGCGCCGCGGCGGGCAACCGGGTGAGCTCGGTGCAACCGGGCGCCGCGAGCTCGAACGAGGCCGCCGGTCCGCGCATCGGCGTCGTCGACCACGCCCCGCCGTCGGCGGCCGGGCCTGCCGCGGCCTGATCGACGAACGTGTCGGGATACGCCGGCAGCACCTCGAACGGCGCCGCGCAGGTCCGGGGGACCGGGGTTGGCGCGGGCGTCGGGGTCGGCGCGGGCGCGGGCGCGGGCGACGCGGGCGCGGGCGTCGGCTCGCCGAGGTCACGCACCCCGTCGTGTCCACACGCGAGCACGGCCAGGATCGGCATCACGACCTTCATCATCCGGGGTCCAACGTTCGCAGGGGTCAGTCGGTCTTCGCGCCGAACGCGATCCACTGGAGGATCGTGCGATACGCGAGGTCGTTCGGCCCGGCGAACACCACGTTCGGATGCCCCGCGTTGCTGCGCGACGGCATCGCGAGCAGCGCGCTGCTCGTCGGCGCGGCGAGCGTGACGTACGCGGCGGCGTGCGCCGCGAGGCCGTCGTGGCACGCGGTGCAGCCGCGCTCGTCGAGGATCGGCACGACGTGCTCGGCGAACCGCAGCGGCGCGGGGAGCGCCTCGGGCGTGCCGCGCACGGCGAGCTCGGCGATCGTGACCGTGCCGGCCGTGATCGCGAGCTGGGCATCGAACGACCCCGACGCCGTGGGCGACGCGGTGACGAGCGGCAGGCCGGGGGCGACCTCGAAGTAGGCGACCCAGTCGTCGGCGAGCGGGAACGGCCCGACGGCGTCGCCATCGAACGCGAGGTCGGTCGCGGGATCCGGAGTCGCGACGTGGAGCAGCGCGACCCCGCGCTCGGGCGTCATCGTGACCCCGACGTCGGCGGCGAGCTGCGCGAGCGCGGCCTCGGTGATCACGCGCGGCGCGACGTCGAGGTCCGCGGCGTCGAGCTCGACCGTGCTGCGCGTCGCCCGGTACACGCCCGCGCCCGCGACCACGAGGTCCACGATCGAGTGATCCGGCACGCCGGTGACGACGAAGGTCCCGCCGGTCACGGTCGCTGCGCGCGTCGGCGCGAGCCCCTCGACGACCACCGTCACGTCGCCGTCGATCGGCGCGCCGGACGTGAAGTCGATCGGCGCGGCGCGCAGCGCGCGGCTACCACCCGCGGGGTCGTCGCCACACGCCGCCAGGAGGAGGCCGATCGCCACGTGCCTCGTCATCACGCGAGCGTCTCACAGGCCGCGACGAGCGCCGCGGCGAGGTCGCGCGCGATCGGCGCCGGCGCGGCCGGGTTGTACCAGTGGAACGGGGTGATCCACGTGCGCGGATCGCGCGTGAGGCCGCCGCGCGAGCACTCGACGAGCAGCGCGCGCGCGCCGTACGCGGCGTGGAAGTGATCGATCTCCATGCCCTTGACCACGGCGGCGAGCGGCCAGTGGCTCGCCTGCTGGACGTCGTACGGCTCGTCGAGGTGCGCCGCGACGACGGCGCCGAGCGTGCGGTGTTCGCGCGCGTGGGTCGTCGGCCGAAACCGCATGCCCCACGGGACGAGCAGCTTGCGGCCGAAGCTGTGCAGCGAGATCGCGAGCGCGAGCGTGCCCCCCGTCGCGACGTGGGCATCGACGAGCCGGCACACCGCGTCGACCTCGGGCTCCGAGCGCGCCGCCGGTCCGTGGGTCGTGGACTTGCCGGGATACCGCCAGTCGCTGCGTCGCCAGCCGGTCGGCCAGTTGCGATTGAGATCGACGTCCCGGGTGTTGCCGCGCACGTAGCGCCGGCGGCCCGCGCCGACGTCGGCCTCGACGCGGCGATAGCCGTCGACGTTGACGACCGGCACGACGATCGTGCGCCGGCGCGGCGGGGTGATCGCCAGGCGATCGATCAGCGCCATCGCGGTCTCGACCCCGATCCACTCGAGTGGATGGAGCCCCGCGATCACCAGCACGGCCGAAGATCCCTCACCGAACTCGACGGCGTCGATCGGCGCGCCATCGACGGTCGTGCCGATCACGCGCGCCCCTGGGAGTGAGCGTACGCGCGCAGTGATCTCCGCGTGCGTTCGATATCCAGGTGGCAACGTCATTGCCGAGAAGATAGCGAGTAGATTCCCGCCATGTCGATACTCTCCACGCGTACTGGTCTCATCGTTGTCTGCGCCGCGCTCGCGGTCACGGGTTGCAAGAAGAAGCCGGCCGAGACCGGCGACGGCTCGGGTTCCGGATCGGCCATGGCGACGGGCTCGGGCTCGGCGATGGCGACGGGCTCGGGCTCGGCCATGGGCTCGGGCTCGGCGATGGCAGCCGGCTCGGGCTCGGCGACCGGCTCGGGCTCGGGCTCGGCGACCGCCGACGGCTCTGGCTCTGGCTCGGGCTCCGGCTCTGGCTCCGGCTCTGCCGCCGCGCCGAGCGACGATCGCGTCGTCGTCAAGGACGGCTTCATGACGCCCGAGTCGGTGCTCTACGACGCCGAGACCGACACCTACCTCGTCTCCAACATCAACGGCACGCCGGCCGACGCCGACGACAACGGCTTCATCTCGAAGGTCTCGCCCGAGGGCAAGGTCACCGAGCTCAAGTGGATCGACGGCACCAAGGACGACGTCAAGCTCGACGCGCCCAAGGGCACCGCGATCGTGGCCGGCACGCTCTACGTCGCCGACATCACGGTCGTCCGCCAGTTCGACGTCAAGACCGGCAAGCAGAAGGAGGACATCAAGGTCCCCGGCGCGACGTTCCTCAACGACGTCGTCGCCGCGCCCGGCGGCGGCGTGTTCGTGACCGACACCGGCGTCGACGCGAAGTTCGCGCCCTCCGGCACCGACGCGATCTACAAGATCGGCGCGGACGGCAAGGTCACGCCGCTGATCAAGAACAAGGATCTCGGCGGCCCCAACGGGGTCATCGCCAACGCCGACAAGGTGTGGACGTGCACGTTCAAGACCGGCGAGGTCTACGAGGTCGACGCCAAGGGAGTCAAGGGTGCGGCGACCAAGGCTGACGACATCCTCGTCGTCGCCCTCACGCTCATCTCGGCGCTGCTCCACGCCGCGTGGAACGCGCTGCTCCGCCTCGAGCCCGACAAGGATCGCGGGCTGGTCGGGGCGGTCGCCGTCGGCAGCACGCTCGCCACGATCATCGCGGCGATCCGGTGGGCCGGGGGCGAGCTGCCGTTCGCGACGCTCGAAGCGTTGTGGTGGACGCTGCTCGCGGGCGCGTTCGAGGCCGTCTACTTCGTGTCGCTCGCGCGCGCGATGGATCGCGGCAAGCTCGGCCCGGTCTACACGATCTCGCGCGGCGGCGCGGTGCTCGCGGTGTGGCCGCTGTCGATCGTGCTGTACGACGAGGTCGTCAGCCTGCGCTCGTCGGCGGGCAGCGGGCTCGTGCTCGCCGGCCTCGCGCTCTCCGGCCTGGCGATCTCGGTCGGCTCGAGCAGCACCGGCGGCCCGCACCCGCGCCGAGGCGCGATCGGCTACGCGGTCGCGTCGGCGATGGGCATCGCGGGCTATCACCTCTCGTACAAGGCCGCGCTGCGCGCCGGCGGCAACCCGTCGGCGGTGTTCGCCGTCTCGCTCGGGCTCGCGACGCTCGTCAGCCTCGTCC
>JAPLLF010000992.1 GCA_026387715.1 Pseudomonadota bacterium | reverse complement strand
GTCGACGACGGCGCACCGGCGGGTGCGCTCGTCGATCACGAGGTACGCGAAGTTATCTTTGAGGCAGGGAACGGCGACGACGCGCATGCCGGGACCCTACGACAGCTTGAGGAACGGTGCGTCGGCTTTGAAGACCTTGATGCCGACCGTGGGGAACTTCACCTCGAGCTTGCCGTCGTGGCGCTTGACGATCTTGCCGACGCCCCACTCGGGCTTCGCGGTGTGCTCGACCGATAGCTGATCGCCCTCCGCGCTCACGATCGACGCCGCCAGGGGAAACCCGAGCTCGACGCACAGCTTGGCGAGCCGCGGGCGGAGCTTGAGCGGGACGTCGCTGCCGGTGAGGTCGAGCCGTGGGAGCTTGCGAGCGTGGAGCGCCACCTCGAGGGCGACGACGACGGTCTCGTCGAACCGCCGGGTCGCGAGCGCGAGCTCGTCGAGCTGGGTGAACCACGCCGGCTCAGCGAGGCCGGCGAGCAACGCGGCGATCACGTCGACGCCGTCGGCGACCTCGAGCTTGAGCGAACGCAGCGCCGGCAACCGTCGCGGGTCGAGGCGCGTGATGGCCTGCGTGTACGACGTGTACGCGGTCGCGACCAGCTCGAGGCGGCGCAGCGTCGGATGCGCGAGCTCGCCGAAGTCGGCGTGGCCGGCGAGGGCGAGGCTGTCGAGCCGGGGCAACGCCGCGAGGACCTCGGAGACCTTGCCGAGGAAGTGATCGGCGCTGTGGCCGAGCTCGAGCCGGCGCAGCGTCCTGGGCAGCACCTCGACGAGCGTCGGGATCGCCGGGGCGCACGCGCGCGCGGAGCTCCATGCGAGGCGGAGCTCGCGCAGCATGCGCAGGCTCGGGTGCTGCCAGAGCGTCGCGATCTCGTCGATGCGCTCGGCGGACTTGTCGACGAGCTCGAGCCGCCGCACGAACCCGATCGTCCACGTGCAGCGATCGCCCGCGTCGAGCTGGGGCGTGAGCTGCGCGATCAGCTCGCCCGAGCGCTGCGCCAGCTGGCTGGCCTCGTCGACCGGGGCGACGCGCTCGTCGCGCGCGATCCGCCCGAGCCGGCGCTCGGCGGCCCGGGCTCCGGCGCCGCCACGGGGGTGAGCCGCGAGCGCGCGCTGCACGGTGATGAGCTCGCCGCGCGGGTCGCCGCGGGCCTGCAGCTCGTCGGCGAGCACCTCGAGGATCCCGGGGTCGTCGGGGTGGTCGTCGAGCTGCGCGAGGAGCTCGGCCGACGCGCCGATCGCCTGCTCGCGCGAGACCTGCGCGGATGCGATCCGCGCGGAGAACGCGTCGCGCCTGGCCACGCGCTGCGCGTCGAGCGCCTGGCCGGTCTCGGCGAGCAGCCGGGCGCGGTCCGGCGCCAGATCGGAGGTGGCGTCGAGCACCGTGAGCGCGTTGCGCAGCACGAGCGGCACGGCCGTCGTCGCGCACGGGACGTGGTGGTAGCGATAGATCGGGGTTCTGATGTCCCCGTGCATGTAGACCTCGGCGAGGCGGACGTCACCCTTGGCGATCGTCGCGGCGCACGTATCGCACGCCGATCGCCCCGACTTCGCGCGCTCGAGGTGATGGAACATGCGCTCCTCGTCGCCCGGCCGCCGGTTGACGACGATCGTCCCGTCGGTCGTCGGCGGTGCGGCGGCGCCTGCCCGGGCGATGCTGTCGTCGAGCAGCTTGCGATCGAGCTCGGAGATCGCGCGCGGGGTCTGCAGCGCGGCGCCGAGCGACACGCCGCCGGCGATGCCCTTGCCGGTCGCGAACCGTAGCTTGTCGCGCAGGTGGGTGATGTCGACGATCGGCAGGTCGCTCGGCGCGGCCATCCACTCCTGGCCGTCGAACTTCGGGTCGACGAGGACGCCGACCAGCCACAGCTCCTCGCCGGGCCGCACGGTCACGAGGAACAAGCGCCCGCCCTCCTCGAGCTGGCGGAGCGTCTTGTTGGCGCTCGAGTAGCGATCGAGCGCGAGGCGATCGCCGACCCGCGGCAGCTCGCCGCCCTCGAAGCGCGCCTTGGAGATGCGCCTTGGAGATGATCGCCATCACGTCGGGCATCGGCCGTCAGCGTATCAGGCGTCGAAGCGAAATCGCCACAGTCCGATCACGAGGAACCCGACCGCGAACGCCAGGAGCGCGCCGATGTTCGGCAGCACGTCTGCGATCGTCGTGCCCTGCCGGACGAGGATGTCGAAGTAGCCGTCGAGCGCCCAGCCGTGCGGCACGGCGAGCCCGATCGACTTCATGAAGGCGGGCATCGCGACGCGCGGGAACATGCAACCGCCGACGAGCCCCATCACGAGCAACATCACCGAGCCGACGCCGCCGAGCTGCTTCTCGGTCGTCGCGATCGCCGCGAACAGCAGGCCGAGCGAGACGGCGCACAGCGACACGCACATCGACAGGACGACGAGCGCCGGGAGGCTGCCGGCGACGCGCATGCCGAACAGCCCCGCGCCGATGCCGAACAGGAAGCCGAGCTGCGCGAGCCCGACGAGGTAGTAGGGGACGAGCGTCGCGAGCAGCGCGGCGGACCGCGACACCGGCGCGGCGAGCAGGCGGCGCCAGGTGCCGGTGCGGCGCTCGCCGACGAACGACATCGCGGTGGTGAGCGCGATGAAGAAGCCGAACAGCACCGCGTTGCCGGGCACGCTGATCTGGAAGCCCGACGCCTCGGGCAGCGGCTGGGCGAGGCCCGGCGGGGACCGCACGTCGACCATCGCCGGCAGCGCGCCGAGGTCGACGGGCGCGAGCGCGCGCATCACCGCGCCGGTCAACACGCCCTCGAGCGGCCCGCGGATCTGGATCGGCCCCGCGAGATCGAGGACGAGCTCGATGCGTCGGCCGTGCGCCGGATCGAAGTCCGCGGGCACGATGATGCCGGCGAGCGCGGCCTCCGAGACGACGCGGGCGCGCACCTCGGCGTCGGAGGGCACGTAGCTCGCCGCGACGCCGAGCGTGCCGTCGATCGCGCGCTGGATCTTCCGGCCGAGCTCGCTCCCCGCGGGGTACGAGATCGGGATGACGCGCGGCTGGTGGTCGCCGTCGCCGAACTTGAACATCGAGCCGAACGCGAGGATGAAGACGATCGGCAGCGCGAACAGGCTGATCAGCGCGCCGCGATCGCGCAGCAGCAGCCAGACGTCCTTGCGGATCGCCGCGACGATCACGGGCCACCATCGCGGAGCGCGTGGCCGGTGAGCGCGAGGAACGCCGCCTCGAGGTTGGTCCCGCGCGACGTCAGCGAGGTGATGCGTGCGCCGGTCGCCTCGATCGCCGCGATCGCCGGCGCGAGCGCGCCGGTCGGCACGAGGCGCAGGACGGCGCCGTCGCCGGACACCGCGCCGTGGGCGGTCGCGGCCGCGCGCGCGGCGGCGGCGTCTCCGGCGAGCTCGAGCTCGAAGCCCTTGCCCGCGTGCGCGGCGACGAGCTCCTCGATCGTGCCGAGCGCGACGATCGCCCCCCGGTCCACGATCGCGACGCGATCGCACAACGCCTCGACCTCCTCCATGTAGTGCGAGACGTAGACGACCGTCATCCCGTGGTCGCGCCGCAGCGCGCGGATGGTGTCGAAGATGTGGTTGCGGCTCTGCGGATCGACGCCGACGGTCGGTTCGTCGAGGATCACGAGCTCGGGGCGATGGAGGAGGCCTGCCGCGAGGTTGCACCGGCGCTTCATGCCGCCGCTGTACTGCTTGACGGGCTCGGCCGCGCGCTCGGCGAGCCCGACGGCGCCGAGCGCCCACGCGATCCGCTCGGCGAGCACCGCGCCGCGCAGGCCGTACAGCGCGCCGAAGTACCGGAGGTTCTGGGTCGCCGACAGCTCCTCGTAGATCGCGAGGTCCTGCGGCACGAGGCCGAGCTTCTGCTTCGCCTGGCGGGGCGCGGTCGCGAGCGCGATACCGCCGATCTCGACGGTGCCACGCGTCGGCGCGATCACCCCGCACGCGATCGAGATCGTCGTCGTCTTGCCGGCGCCGTTGGGCCCGAGCAGCCCGAAGATCTCGCCGCGGCGGACCTCGAGATCGATCGTCCCGACGGCGGTGCGCTTGCCGTAGTCCTTGCCGACGCCGCGCAGCGAGAGGACGGCATCGGTCACGCCGACAAGCCTACATGGCGCGGCGAACTTGAGTACAGTCCGCGATCATGAAGCTCGCGACGCGTCTCGCCATGGTCCTCGCGCTCGCCTCCGGTTGTACCGGGGCGCGCCACCCGAACTCCACCACGGGTGGGGTCCTCCAGCTGTCGAAGGTCGTGCTGTACCGCAACGGCGTCGGCTACTTCGAGCGCGCCGGCTCGGTGCCGGGCGACTCGCTGGTGCTCCGCGTGCGCAAGGATCAGGTCAACGATCTGCTCAAGAGCCTCACGGTCGTCGAGCGCAAGGGCGGGCGCGCGGTCTCGATCTCGATGCCGCTCGATCCGCGGAGCTGGGCCAACGCGGCGATCGCGACCCTCGGACCCGGCGCGGGCAGCCTCGCCGAGGTCCTCGACAAGCTGCGCGGCACCGACGTCACGCTGTCCACCACCGACGGCTCGATCAGCGGGCGCATCCTGCTCGTCGAGGCGATCCACGTCGACAGCTCGCCACAAGCGGGTGGCGACGGCGAGGCGCACGAGCAGGACTGGAAGGTCACGCTGATCGAGAACGAGAAGCTCGCCGTCGTGCGGCTCTCCAAGGTCACCAACCTCGAGATCCACAACAGCGACATCTCGGTGCAGTTCCAGCGCAGCCTCGACGCCACCGCGGGCGAGGGCATGTTCCAGCAGGTCGACGTCACGATCCGGCTCGCCGGCAAGCACGCGCACGACCTGCTCGTCAGCTACGTGGTCGGCGCGCCGATGTGGAAGCCGACGTATCGCGTGGTCCTGCCCGAGAGCGGCAAGGGCCAGGCCCTCCTGCAGGGGTGGGCCGTCGTCGACAACACGACCGGCGAGGACTGGAAGAACGTCAACCTCGCGCTGACCTCCGGCGCGCCGATCGCGTTCCGCTACGACCTGCACACGCCGCGCGACGTCGTGCGCACGGATCTGTCGTCGGTCGGCTCGACCCGTCGCGCGCAGGTCTCGGTCGGCGAGACGACCTACGCCCCCGAGCCGACCATGGCGCCACCACCACCGCCGATGGCGAAGGCCGAGGCGTACCGCGGCTACGACAAGGCGAAGAAGTCGGCGCCGGCCCCCGCGAGCGTCGGGAGCTACGGCGGCGGCGCCGGCCGGAGCCGGGGCGTCGCCAAGGACGTCATGGACGAGTCCGAAGACGCGCCCGCCGATGCCTGGGGTGGTGAGAACGGCAGCGCCGTCGATGCCGAGGAGCTCGCGAACTCGATGCAGGCGAACACCAAGGCGTCGGCGGCGAGCGGCCTGTCGCGCTACGACCTCGGCGAGAAGCTGACGGTGCCCGACGGCACGTCGACGATGGTCGCCATCATCAACCAGCAGGTCGAGGGTGAAGAGACCTTCCTGTTCAAGCCGGGCGGGGCGGGCAGCGGCTACGACGCCAACCCGTACCGCGTGATCCGGTTCAAGAACTCGACGCCGTTCGCGCTCGAGTCGGGGCCGATCTCGATCTACTCGGGTGGCTCGTTCGTCGGCGAGGGCATCAGCGAGCCCGTCGGCGCCGGCGTGCCGGTGACGATCCCGTTCTCCGTCGAGTCGAGCATCATCGTCAGCTCGCAGCAGCAGTTCCGCGGGGACGAGATCCGGCTCGTGAAGATCGTGCGCGGGGTGATCGAGATCGAGCAGTTCTCGCGTCGCACCACCACGTGGGAGGTCAAGACGCAGCTGCCGAAGGCGGGCGACACGACCGTGCTCGTGCGGCACTCCAAGGCGGGCGGCAGCTACGCGCTCGCGCCGCGCCCGGCGCACACCGAGGACCTGCCGGACGCGTACCTGATCCCGATCGTGGTGGCGCCGAACGCGACCGAGGCGAAGCTCGACGTCGTCGAGCAGACGCCGTCGCGCTCGACCCTGTCGATCTGGGACTCGCGCACGCTGGTGCTGCTCGAGGGCGTGCTCGCGGTGACCAGCCTCGATCCGACGATCCGCGCGAAGCTCGAGCCGATCGTCAAGTTGCGCCAGGAGATCGGGCGTATCGACACCGAGATCGACGGCAAGACGCGCACGCGCGGCGAGCTCGACCAGCGCGCGAACGAGACGCGCCAGAACCTCGGCGCGATCCAGAAGGACACGTCGGCGGGCGGCGTGAAGCTGCGCACGCAGCTGACCGAGCGGCTGGCCCAGTTCGCCAAGGACGGCGACAAGCTCGGGCGCGATCTCGTCGAGCTGCAGACCAAGCGCACCGATCGCAAGGTCGCGCTCGAGGACGCGCTCCAGGCGCTCGACCTCACGCCGAAGGAGCCGCTCTCGCCGAAGGCGAAGTGAGCGCGGGCTCCTCGTGCGATAGTCCGCTCGTGAACATCCGGGATCACGTGGCATTGCTCGACGAGCGGCTCGACCGACTGTCGGTGGGGCGTCGCTTGGTGGCGAGCCTGGGGTTCGAGCCTCGGTCCGTGGAGCTCGCGATCTACAAACCCGGCGGCAACGACACCGCGGAGCGTCCCGCGCTTCCGTTTCAGTTCGAGATCGAGCCCTGGCGCAAGGACGACGGTGCGCGCGGGCTTGCACCATCAACGCTCCTGCGTGGCCGTGCGGTCGTCGGGAAGAGCGCGACGTTCGAGTTCACGCTTGCCCTACCTCCAGCAGAGGCAGCAGAAATCTACTATCGCGACCCCGTGATGAACGCACAGCAGGCGGCGTCGGACGCGCCGCCGGTGTGGCTCGCGTTGGGCCCGACGAGCGCTCTGCACCCGGCGGTCCGTGCCGAGGTGGCGCGCATCTTCATGCCGCCGGGAGCAGCCGTTGTCAGCGGTCAGTCCAAGGTGACCTATACCTGCCGGGTCATCGGGCACCGGGTCAGTCGACGCAACGACCGTTACGTCGAACCGGGAAGTGGCCGTTGGACGTTGTTGCGGCTCGTGGAGCCGGGCGACGGATGGGCCGCGCTCGACCTGTCGGATGGTCGGGGGGAGTTCTTCTCCGCCGGACTCGATGAAGCCACGACGACCTGCGGCCAGCATCTCGCCCGAGCGATCGGCTGAGCTACTTCGCCGCCGGGAGCTCGGTGACGAGCTCGGTCGCGAACCGCGCGGCCTCGCGATCGCAGTAGAAGCCGACCGAGTCTTTGGGGAGCGCGACGTCGTCGGCGATCAGCGCGAACCACGTCGGCGCGTCGGCGGACGGGATCGCGGCGACGCGACCGTCGCAATCGCCGGCGAGCAGTCGCGCGAGCCGCTGCACGCCGGGCTCGCCGTCGTGGCGTCGATACATCGTCCAGTCGTGCGCCTCGCGCACGTAGACCACGTTGCCGCGCGCGGCGGCGTGCACCGCGGCGACGTCCCACCAGGTCACCCGGTGTGCGCGCGAGAAGACGTACCCACCCAGCGC
>JAPLLF010000128.1 GCA_026387715.1 Pseudomonadota bacterium | reverse complement strand
CGGATATCGGCGTCGAACACATGGTTACCCTTGCGTCCGGAGCCGCGCAGACGAATCGCCTCCAAGGCCTGGGTCGCCGAGCGACCAGGCCGAAAGCCGTACGAGCAGTCCTTGAAGTCCGCTTCGAAGATCGGCTCCAAGATCAGCTTCGCAGCGGTCTGCACCACGCGATCACGCACCGTCGGAATTCCCAGCGGGCGCCGTCCTCCATTCGATTTCGGGATCCAGTGCCGCCGCACCGCCTGCGGTCGGTACCTTCCTGCGCGGAGCGTCTTCGATAATTCGTCCAAGAACGACTTCTCGCCTAACGCTCGGATGCTGTCGATCGTCTCGGCATCGACGCCCGCAGCACCCTTGTTCCGCCTTACTCGATCCCACGCCTTCTCGAGGACGTCACGCCTCCAGATGCGATCGTACAGCGCGTGGAATCGTCTACCTCCGTTGTGCTTGGCCGCTGCCCCTAGACTCCGTTGTAACCGCGCGACGTTGTCGATCTTCAAGCGAGGATCGGGGGAGTTGGGTCGTCCGCGGGAGGGGTTACCTGCACCACTTGTTGCGACCATGCCCTTGTTATCGCGGTTTCCGTCGTCATGACCACCCCAGGGACCCTTCCCTCCGACGGCGTTCTGCGGCGCCATCATCATCGGTACTACGATCCCCTCGGACTTCCGCTGCACCGCTCGCGCTTGGCCTTCAGCCTGGTCGCTTCGCGTGCCCCTGACAGGGGGCCTTGCAGACGGATCTCCCGTGTTCCGTGCTTCTCCTTGGACGCGTGCTGCGCTCCGTACCCCGCGGGAATCCTCGACGACCGCTTCGGAACGTCTCGTCGACGATGTTGCCTTCGCCGTGAAATGATCGGCTCGGCTTCCCGTTAGTAACTCTGTCGAGGCTGCAAGCTTCACTTCATGTTGCGGCCCGCGTCCTTGCCTCCCGTTGTTCACGGGCTCCTGACGTCGCGCTTCGGCCTCCGCGATCTCTCGCGGCTCCGGCGACCTGCTACTCGGCGCTCCGACGCTTACCGAGGCGGGACTTGCACCCGCTGGAAAAGCACAACGTGACAGCTCCAGCCCCTGCGGACCGTCGTCGTCGTCACGGCGCACCATGCGGGGAGCATACGGCGATGGACTACACTGCGCGCATGAGTGCCCGGTTTGTCTGCCTCGCGGTGGTGATGTTCAGCTGTGGTGGCGACGACGCGCCGGGCGCGGGCGACGCGCCGATTGGCGGGATCGACGCGCCCGGGCTGCCGCGCAACGTGTGGACGTGGCTCGACATCCCCGGCAACACCTGCGCGAACGGGACGCCGACCGGCATCGGCATCAACCTGCCGCCCGAGCCGAGCGACGAGCTGTTCGTGTACTTCGAGGGCGGCGGTGCGTGCTGGGACTTCGCCACGTGCTTCACCCTCAAGTCCGCGGTGAACATCGAGACCGCGTACGACGCCGCGACGCTCGCGGCCAACCTCAACGGCGCGCAGGCCGATCGCTCGCCGGGCAACGTGTTCAAGAACGCGACGCTGGTGTGGGTGCCGTACTGCACCGGCGATCTCCACGCGGGGATCGAGACGCGCACGTACACCTCCGGGCCCACCTCCCACGAGGTCCACCACGTCGGCGCGACCAACACCCAGCACATCGTCGACGCCCTCCACGCGATGCAGCCCAGCGCGACGCACGTGTGGATCGGCGGCTCGAGCGCCGGGGGCTACGGCGCGACGCTCAACCACCACCGGTTTGCCGCGGCGTGGCCCACGCTCGACGTCCCGGTCCTCCAGGACAGCTCGCCGTTCGTGCCCGTGCTCGCCGCCTACGCGACGTGGCGGACCGCGTGGTCGCTGCAGTATCCGCCCGGCTGCACCGGCTGCGACACCAACCTGACGAACGTGGTCGACACGATCGTCGCCGCTCACCCCGACGCGCGCCTCGGGCTCCTGCACTACGACGACGACGCGGTGATCAAGCAGTACTTCGGCTACGGCGTGGGGACCGGCGCGCTCGTGCCCGCGACCAACGAGCTGCTCGCCAACCACTACAACCACTCGTCGACCAAGGCGTTCGTGATCGCGGGTCAGAACCACACGATGTTCGGCCAGCTCGGAACCCTCGTCGGGCCGGGCGGCGTGACGCTGTCGAGCTGGGTCACCCAGTGGGCGACCGGCGACGCCGCGTGGGCGACCGTCCGCTAGGTCCCTGAATTCTGCGCGGCCGCACGCTACGCAACAACACCGCAATTATTGCCATCGGATGCGTGGCTGCTCTGGCTGCGAATCTGGGTACTCGTACTCGTACTCGTACTCGTACTCGTACTCGTACTCGTACTCGTACTCCACCCATGCCGCGGATTTCAGGGGCTCGTCAGCGACCGATCGCGACGCGGAGCGCGGTGAGGATGATGATCGCGATGACCGCGCCGATCACCTTGAGCGCCGTCGCGCCGGCGCTCGACTGCGCCTCCGAGCCCGAGCGCATCACCATCATCGGCGCGACCGGCTGGCGGCAGCGATCGCAGCCCCACTGCGCCGTCTGCGCGTAGTACGTCGCGAACGTGCCGCACCGAGGGCACGACACCGGCGGGGGCACGTAGCTCCCGACCGGCTGCATCTGGGGGACGCCGCCCATCGCCGGGACACCGAACGGCGACTGGGCCATCGGCACCTGGCCCTGCTGCATCGGCAGCATCTGGCAGCGGTCGCAGCCCCACTGGCTCGTGGCGGCGTACCACGCGCCCGGGGTGCCGCAGCGGCTACAGGACGGGGCGGAGGGTGCGGGCGTCGCCATCACCCCAGTATCGTCCATTTCGCGCCGACGTGGTCTGCGAACGCCTTCAGACGCCGATCCCGATCGCGCGCCGCACCCGCCCGAGCGTCGCGCCCGCGATCGCGCGCGCGCGCTGGGCGCCCGCGACGAGCAGCTCGTCGATCGCGCCCGGATCGGCGATCAGCGCATCGTAGCGCGTGCGCGCCTCGCCGATCTCGACCTCGATGCGCTCGAACAGCGTCTTCTTCGCGTCGCCCCAGCCGATGCCGGCGCGGTAGCGCTCGGCGAACGCGGCGACCTCGTCGGGCCGCGCGAGCGCGCGATAGATCTGGAAGATCGTCGACGTCGCCGGGTCCTTCGGGGCCTCCGGAGGCGTCGAGTCGGTGGCGATCTGCTTGACGACCTTCTCGAGCTTCTTGCTCGGCGCGAACAGCGGGATCACGTTGTCGTAGCTCTTGCTCATCTTGCGCCCGTCGACGCCGGGGACGAGCTGCGCGTCCTCGTCGATCTTCGCGGAGGGCATGCGGAGGAGGTCCGCGCCGTACGCGTGGTTGAGGCGCTGCGCGATGTCGCGCGCGATCTCGACGTGCTGGACCTGATCCTTGCCGACCGGCACGAGGTCGATGTCGAACGCGAGGATGTCGGCGGCCATCAAGATGGGATAGCCGTACACGCCCATGTTGATGCCGGCGTCGACGTCGGTCTCGCCCGCCGCGCGCGCCGCGTCGGCGACCGCCTTGTACGCGTGCGCCTTGTTCATCCAGCCCTTGGGCGTGAAGCACTGGAGCACCCACGCGAGCTCGAACAGCTCGGGCACGTCCGACTGCCGGTAGAACATCGTCGTCGACGGATCGAGGCCGAGCGCGAGCCAGGTCGCCGCGACCTCGAGCGTGAGCCGCTTGAGATCGGCGGCCCCGTACTTCGGCGGGTGCACCGTGGTGAGCGCGTGGTAGTCGGCGATGAAGTACATCGCGTCGAGTCCGGAGCTCGCGAGCTCGATCGCCGGGCGGATCGCACCGAGCATGTTGCCGATGTGCGGAGTGCCGGTCGGCTTGATGCCGGTGAGGACGCGTTTCATGACGCGGAGGGTACAATCACGCCCCGACCGTGCAAACCCTGCGGCGCCGCGACGCGCGGCCATCGGCGGATGTCGGCCCGCGCGCTGGTTCGCGCCGTCCACCCGCACGCGCCACGACCGAAACGTCGCGGTAGCACCATGGTCCTGCGGACCGTTCGCCCCGCCGCTTGACCGTGATCCAGACAAGCGCGAGGGTTTCGGGATGGGAAATCCCTTCGTGCATCTCGATCTCGCGAGCGCCGATGTCGCCGCGTCCAAGAAGTTCTACGGCGTGGTCTCGATCCTCCTCGTGGCGGCCTGCACCCGGGCGTCGCCCGAGGGAGGCGTGCCTCGACCTCCCACGTGGTCGCCCGCGGTCGCGTCGTCGCCGGCGGCGGGGGGCGCGCTCGTCGCGTTCCCGGGCGCCGAGGGGTTCGGCGCGGCGGCGACCGGCGGGCGGGGCTGCGCGGTGTGCATCGTCACGACGCTGGCATCGGCCGGCGCCGGCTCGCTGCGGGCCTGCCTCGATCGCGCCGGGCCGCGCACGATCGTGTTCCGCACCAGCGGCGTCATCGCGGGGCCGTTCGAGATCACCCACGGCGATCTCACGATCGCGGGACAGACGTCGCCGGGTGGCATCACGATCCAGGGTGGCCTGGTCTGCGACAACGTCTACGACCCCAACACGTGCGGCAACGTGATCCTCCGCCACCTGCGGCTGCGCGGCGGCGCGCCGGACTCGCTGCGGCTCGGCGGCACCCACGACGTGATCGTCGATCACGTCTCGCTCGCGGCGGCCGAGGACGAGAACCTCGAGATCACCCGGTCGCAGCGCATCACGATCCAGCACAGCACGATCGCCGAGCCGCGCGGCGACCACTTCAAGTACGGCGGCGTCCTCATCAACTACTCGAAGGATGTGCTGCCGCTCGGCGAGCTCTCGATCCACCACACGGTGTGGAACGGCGTCGCCGGCCGGCTGCCGGAGCTGTCGTGCGAGGACAACCCCGACGGGCCGGGGCAGACCAACTGCGCGGGGCGCACGCTGCGCATCGATCTCGTGAACAACGTCGCGTGGGACGCGCTCGATCCGATCTGGTTCAACCGCTGTCCGGGTACCAACGCCGGCAACGACTGCCCGATCGCGGCGACCAACGTCACCGTCTCGCTGAACCTGATCGGCAACGTGCTCGTGCGCCGGTCGTCGGGCGACGACGAGGCGCCGCTGATCGAGCCGCACGTCTACGAGGGCCAAAGCCGGGTCTACGCGCACGCCAACGTGCTCGGGTTCGGCGCGCGTCGCACCACGCTGCCCGACGTCGGCGCGGCGCATCCGATGACGATCACCGTGACGCCGACCGCCACGCTCGTGGCGCAGCTCGCGGCGACGGCGGGCGCGTTCCCGCGCGACGCGATGGATCGCCGGCTCGCGGGCTACCTCGCGGCGCCGATCGACGCCCGGCCGCCTGCGTGGGTCGACGAGCGCGGCGTCGAGCCGACCGACGCGTTCGCGACGGGGCCGGCGCCCGCGCCGCCGACCGACGCCGATGCCGATGGCATGCCCGACACGTGGGAGGCCACCCATGGCCTCGATCCGACGATCGACGACGCGCGCCGGGCGATCGGCTGCGCGCCGGGCTACACGGCGATCGAGTGCTACGTGAACGAGCTCGCCGATCAGCTCGTCTCCGCGCGCGCAAACTAGGGCCTGTCCCTGAAATCCCGCGGCGTGGGAGATTCGTGCGCGTGTGCGTGCTCGTGCTCGTGCGCGTGCGCGTGCGCGTGCGCGTGCGCGTGCCTAGCGCTTCTTCTTCGCGACGGGCTTTTTGGCCTTGGCCTTGGCCTTGGGCTTGGCCTTGGGCTTGGCCTTGGGGGCGGCCTTCTTCGCCGGTGCCAGCTTGGTCGGCGCCTTGGCCTGCTGCCACAGGCCGATCGTCGCGCCCTGCGGATCGATGAACACGGCGAGGCTGCCCATCGCGCCGACCGGCATCGGCGGCACGATCACCGTCGCGCCGGCCTTCACGGCCTTGGCCACGGTGCTCGCGATGTCGTCGACCTCGACGTACGCGGTCCACGCCGACGGCTGCTCGGGCATCTGCTTGGGCCCGATTCCACCGCCGACGCCCTTGCCGACGTCGATGCCGGTCCAGTTGCCCATCTCCGGAAAGTCCTTGAACTTCCAGTCGAAGACGCCGCGCATGTGCCTGTGCGACTCGACCGTTCGCCACGAACGTTCAGGGGCACGCCGCTGTGCGTCGGAGAGCCGACACGATCGTGACCAGATCGGCCACCCCGGCGGCGCGGGGGTGTGCTCGACTGCCCGGCGATGGAGCTCCGGACGATTGCCTCGTACGTCAAGGTGCTTCGCCCGACGTTGCCACCCGAGGTGCTCGGCCCGGCGCCGTCGCGGGTCCTCTGGCTGCCGGTGCAGTCGCGGCGATCGCGGCGATGGCCTGGGCGCTCGCGACCGGCCGCGTGCCGTGGCTGCTGTGGCCGGTCGTGTCGCTCGCGATCGGCGTGTGCCTCGCGGGCACCGTGTTCCTCGGTCACGAGACGCTGCACGGCGGCACCGTGCGCGGCCGCCTCGCGATCCGCGTGGTCGGCTGGCTCAGCTTCCTGCCGTTCACGCTGTCGCCGACGTTGTGGACCGCGTGGCACAACCGCGTGCACCACAACCACTGCGCGCAGCCGGGCAAGGATCCGGACATGTACCCGACGCTCGAGGAGTACAACACGCAGCCGGCGGCCCGCATCATGGCGGACTACTTCGGCATCGGCCGCCGCCGCGTGATGAGCCTGCTCAGCCTGGCGTTCGGTTTCACCGGCCAGAGCATGCAGATGCTGTATCGCGCCGGCTCGTCCGGCATGCTGTCACCACGGCTGCACCGCCGCGCGATCCTCGAGGCGGCCGCCGGTTGGGCGTTCTGGATCGGCGTCGCGATCGTCGTCGGGTTCGTGCCGTTCCTGTTCGTCTACGTGCTGCCGTTCGTGGTCGCGAACACGATCGTGATGGCGTTCATCATGTCGAACCACAACCTCAGCCCGCTGACGCCGACGGTCAACGACCCGCTGATCAACTCGCTGTCGGTCACGTTGCCGCGCGTCCTCGAGTGGCTGACGCTCGACTTCGGGTTCCACGTCGAGCACCACCTGTTCCCGGCGGCGAGCACGCGCCACGCCCGCGTGATCCGCGCGGCGCTGCGCGAGCGGTTCGGCACCCGCTACCAGTCGATGCCGCTGACGCGCGCGCTGCGCCAGCTGTATCGCACCGCGCGCGTGTACCGCGACGACATCACGCTGATCGATCCGCCGAGCGGGCTGACCTGGTCGACGCTGCTGCCGACCGACGAGCCCGCGCGCCCGATCTAGGAGGCGACCGCCCGCTACGCGACCGTCGCGCCGACGAGCTGACGCAGCCGCGCGGGCCCGACCGGCTCGTCGATCTGCCACGGCACGATGACGACGCGCCGGGCGTGCTGGGCGGTCACCAGCGCGATCTGCGCGAGCTCGCTCTCGATCCGCCGACGGAGCAGCGGATCCGTCGAGCCGGCCGCCGCCAGGCTGCTGTTGATGACCCACGCGAACGGCTCGATGGCCGCGCGCCGCAGATCGGCCTGGAGCTGCGCGGCCTCCGCCACCGGCGTGGCCTCGGCGAGCGCGACGAGCAGGACCTTCGTGTAGTCGGGGTTGCGCAGGCGCATCAGCGGCGTCTCGATCCGGCCGGTGCCCTCGGCGTGGTCGACGATCTGGCGGTGGTAGGCGCCCGTGGTGTCGAGCAGCAGGAGCGTGTGGCCCGTCGGCGCGGTGTCGAGCACGACGAACCCCTTGCGCGCCTCGCTGATCAGGCGCGAGAACGCGCCGAACACCGCGACCTCCTCCCAGCACGGCGAGCGCAGATCCTCGGCGAGTAGCGCGCGACCCTCGGCGTCGAGCTTGGCGCCGCGCGTCGCCATCACGCGCTCGACGTACGCCTTGGTCTCGACCGCGGGATCGATGCGGCTCACCTGCAGGTGGTCGACCTGACCGTCCAGCGCCCCGGCGACGTGCGCCGCCGGATCGGTCGTGCTGAGGTGGACCGCGAGACCGCGAGCGGCGAGCTCCGTCGCGATCGCCGCGGCGATCGTGGTCTTGCCGACGCCGCCCTTGCCCATCACCAGGATGAGGCCGTGGCCAGGCGCGGCGAGGTCGTCGATCAGCGACGCGAGCGGCGGCAGCGGGGCCGCGACGGTGGCCGCCGCGATCGTCGCGATCGGCGGGGCGCCGCCCCCGAGCAGCGCACGCAACGCCGGCAGCCCGACCATGTTGTACGGCTGCAGCGGGATGCGCACCGCGGGGAGCCGGCGGAGCACCTCGGGCATCGTGGCGAGGGCGTCCTGGCCGCGCGCCGCGAGCGCGACCGCGACGGCGTCGTGGGGATCGCTCGCCTCGAACACGGCGTTGATCGCGAGCAGCTGGTTCCGCAGGCCGAGCGCGTCGAGCTCGCCCGACGTCCGCGCGGCCTCGCGCGTCGCGGCGTGATCGGGCCGCGTGACGAGGACGACGGTCGTCCGCGCGGCGTCGGTGAGGGTCGCGAGCGCGCGCTCGAACCGCGCCTGCTGCATCTTGAGCCCCGTGTGCGGGCCGAGGCACGACACGCCCTGCGGCGTC
>JAPLLF010000991.1 GCA_026387715.1 Pseudomonadota bacterium | reverse complement strand
GCGGGTTTCATCCGACGACCGGCTACTCGTGTCCGATCGCGCTCCGGATCGCGGAGTTCGTCGCGCTGGCCGATCATCCAGACGCCGCGGCCCTGTGGGGCGAACTCGGCGCCCAGCATCGCGATCAGGTCGCCTTCGCGCTACGCCTCAATCGCATGCTGTTCGACTGGTTCGCGCCCGCACAGCGCCATCACGTGCTCGCACGATTCTACCGACTCCCTGCCGACACGATCGCCCGATTCTACGCACTCACCACGACGCACCTCGATCGCGCCCGGGTGGTCCTCGGCCGCCCGCCACGCGGGCTGTCGTGGCGGGCGCTCCTGACCGGAAGAAAGGCCTGGGCTCTCGCATGACACCGCCGATCGCCGCGACGTCTCCGACCTCCATCGACCGCGCGTCCCGGACGCTCGCGGACCTCGTCGACGAGGAGCTCGCGCACCTGCCAGCTGATGTCCCGGCCGAGCTCTGGGAGCGCGTGCTCCTCGGCCCCGCGCGCGATCTGCTCGCGCGTCCCGGCAAGCAGCTCCGCGCCGCGCTCGTCGAGGCCGGCTGGGCGCTCGCCGGGGGCGGCCCGGAGGGCGCGCCGCTCCAGCTCGCGGCGGCGATCGAGATCCTGCACGCCGGGTCGCTCGTGATCGATGACATCGAGGACGACGCCGAGGATCGTCGCGGCGATGCCGCCCTCCATCGTCGCTACGGGGTGCCGGTCGCGCTCAACACCGGCAACTGGATGTACTTCTGGTCGTTCGCGCTCGTCGATCGCACGGCCCTGCCCGATGCCGTCCGCGTGCGCCTCGGGCGCGCGATGCTGTCCGCGGTGATGGCGTGTCACGCCGGCCAGGCCCTCGACGTCGGCACCGATGTCACGCGGGTGTCGCGCGATCGGCTGCGCTCGATCGTCGCGCGATCGACCGCGCTCAAGAGCGGCTCGCTCGTGGTGCTCGCGATGCAGCTCGGCGCGATCGCGACTGGCACCGAGGACGTCGCCTGCCTCGCCCGGATCGCGGAGTTCGGCGCCGCGCTCGGCCTCGGCCTGCAGATGCTCGACGACCTCGGCACCGTGACGTCGCCCGCGCGGGTGGCGAAGGCTCGCGAGGACCTCCGCCATCTCCGGCTCACGTGGGCCTGGGTGTGGGCCAACGAGCGCGCCGACGACGCGAGCTGGCGGCGCCTGCAGCTCGCCGCGCGCCACGTCGCCGATGGCGCCCACCCCGATCCCCAGGCCCTCTCGACCCTCACCAGCCACCTCGGCGAGCTCGCGGCGCATGGCCGCGACGAGAGACGATCTCCGAGGTTTCGCGTCGCACCCCACCCTGGCGTTCCTCGAAGCCGAGCTCCGCCGACTCGAGGCAAGTTATGGATGAGCACACGACGCGCACGGCGGCGGTCATCGGCAGCGGCTTCGGCGGCCTCGCCGCGGCGATCCGGCTCCAGGTGGCGGGCTTTCGCACCACGATCTACGAGGCGCGCGATCAGCCCGGCGGGCGCGCGTACGTCTATCGCGACAAGGGGTACACGTTCGACGGCGGCCCGACGGTGATCACCGCCCCCCACTGTCTCGAGGAGCTGTTCACGCTCGCGGGTCGCACGATGAGCGACTACATCGAGATGCTCCCGGTCGCCCCGTTCTACCGGCTCGCCTGGTCCGACGGCGACTCGTTCGACTACACCGGCGACGGCCCCGCGATGCACGCGCAGATCGCCGCGCGCAATCCCGCGGACGGCGACGGCTACCTCGCGTTCGTCGACTACAGCCGGCGCGTGTTCGAGACCGGCTACGAGAAGCTCGTCGCGACGCCGTTCCTCCACTTCTCCGACATGGTGCGGGTGGCGCCGAAGCTCATGGCCCTGCGCGCCGATCGCTCGGTCTACAAGACCGTCGCCAAGTACGTGAAGGACGAGAAGGTCCGACAGGCGCTGTCGTTTCACTCGCTGCTCGTCGGCGGCAATCCGTTCGACACCAGCGCGATCTACACGCTGATCCACTACCTCGAACGCAAGTGGGGCGTGTTCTTCCCGCGTGGCGGCACCGGCGCGCTGATCGCGGCGCTCGTCAAGCTGTTCGAGGAGCTCGGCGGCACCCTGTATCTCGACGCCCCCGTCGATCACATCGCCGTCGTGACCAACGAGCGCGGCACCGAGCACGTGGTGACGTCGCCGCGCGGCACGACGTCCTTCGATCTCGTGGTGTCGAACGCCGACGTCCACCACACGTACGCGACCCTGTACCGCGATCATCCCGTCGCCGCGAAGCGCGCGAAGAAGCTCGCGAAGCTCGACTGGTCGATGTCGCTGTTCGTCCTCTACTTCGGCACCGATCGCACGTATGCCGAGAACGTCGTGCACCACACCGTGATCTTCGGCCCGCGCTATCGCGAGCTGCTCGCCGAGATCTTCGGAGGCGCGGTCCTGCCGGACGACTTCAGCCTGTACTTGCACGCCCCCCACGTCACGGACCCATCGCTCGCCCCGCCAGGTGGCGGTAGCTTCTACGTGTTGTCACCGGTCCCCCACCTCGGCAACGCACCGCTCGACTGGAGCACGATCGGTGAGGCGTACGCCGATCGCATCCTCGCGGCGCTCGAGACGCAGCTGCCGGACCTGCGCAAGCACGTCGTGACCCGGCAGTGGATCACGCCGCGCACGTTCGAGACCGAGCTGCGGAGCTACCAGGGCTCGGCGTTCTCGTGCGCCCCGATCCTCACGCAGTCGGCGTGGTTCCGGCCGCACAACAAGGACGCGAAGATCCCAGGACTGTACCTCGTCGGTGCGGGCACGCATCCCGGGGCTGGGGTCCCGGGCGTCGTCAACTCGGCCAAGGCGACGGTCGGGCTCATCGAGCGCGACTTCGGCAAGCCCGGAGGATCCGGAGGATCCGGATCATGACGACGCTCGACGAGGCCTCGCTCGCGAGCTGTCGCGACTCGATCGCGAAGAACTCGAAGAGCTTCGCCCTCGCCTCGCGGCTGCTCGCCCCGCCGCTGGCCGATCGCGCCGCGGTCATCTACGCGTGGTGCCGGCGGGCCGACGACGCGGTCGACGCGCCCGGTGAAGACGGCCGCGTCGGCGAGGACGTCCACGCCGCGGTCGCGCGCCTCGAGGGCGAGCTCGACGCGATCTACGCCGACGACGGGTCCAGCCCACCCGCCGATCCGATCCTCGTCGCGTTCGCGGCCGTGGTGCACGAGCGCGGCATCCCGAAGGTCTATCCGCGCGAGCTCGTCGCCGGGATGGCGATGGACGCGATCGGCACGAGCTACGTCACGCTGGACGAGCTGATCGTCTACGGCTATCGCGTCGCCTCCACCGTCGGCCTCATGATGTGTCACGTGTTCGGCGTGCGCGACGACGCCGCGCTCACGAACGCGGCCCACCTGGGCATCGCGATGCAGCTCACCAACATCTGCCGCGACGTCGTCGAGGACTGGGCGCGCGGGCGCCTCTACCTCCCCGATGACCTGCTCGCGGCGTGCGGCGCGCCAGGGCTCCGCGCGCGCCTGGGAGCGCCCGTCGGCGATCTCCCGCGCGAGCCGATCGCCCACGCCATCGCCGAGCTCCTCGCGACCGCGGATCGCTACTACGCGAGCGGCAACGCCGGCATCCCCGCGCTGCCTTGGCGCGCGGGGATCGCCGTGCGCGCGGCGTCGTCGATCTATGCGCGCATCGGGGGCGAGCTCCGCGACCGCGACCACGACGCGCTCGCCGGACGCGCGTTCGTTCCCGGCTGGCGCAAGAGCCTCCACGCGGCCGCCGCGGTGTTCGCCCAGGTCTCGATGTTACCGATCACGCGCGGCCCGCTCCACGCGCCGCGCATCGCGATGGAGGCCGCAGATGTCATTCGTCTCTGAGGTCGCGACCTACGTCGGCCGGATCCGGCAGTTCTCGCGACACGACTGGATCGTCTACGTCGCGTGGATCGGGATGATCTCCGGGCTCGCGCTCGCCACCGGCGGCTTCCTGCTGTTCGGGCACGCGCATGGCGTGGCGTTTCCCGACGAGGCATGGCTCGTGCCGGTCGGCGCGGCGACGTTCACGATCGCGATCGCGATCGACACGATCGGGCACCGCACGATCTACAAGCAGGCGATCGCCGGCGGCGAGGAGCTCGTCCACCACATCACGATCGGCTGTGGCGTCGGGAGCGTCGTGCTGCTCGTGCTCGCCTACGACCATCGCTGGGCGGTGATCCCCGCGATCGTGCTCACCGCGCTGTCCGTGATCTACAGCCTCGTCGACGAGGGCTTCCACTGGCGCCGCTACGTGACCGCCGGGGCGGACCGGGTCGAGATGTGGAGTCACGTCGGCATCCTCGTGGGCCACGGCACGATGATGGTCGGTTGGTGGTGGTGGTATGCCCTCGGGTATCCTGGCGTCGCACCGACGCTCGGCCACCTGTGAACGTCGCCACCCGCATCACCGTCGCCACCGCCGTCGTCGTCGCCCTCGCCTCGGGCACGTACGCGGTGTTCGACGTGCGCGCGCGCGCGACCGAGCGCCGGAGCGTCCTCGACCGCGAGGCGCGAGCGGTCGCGACGACCTTGCGGGTCAGCGTCGAGACCCAGACCACCGCGACCCGCATGCCCGGCGAGGCCCAGCTCGCCCCGCTCGCGCGCGCGGTGAGCGGCTGGAAGCTCGACGTGCTGGCGCGCGCCAACGCGAGCGATCCCGGCGGAGATAGCGCCCGGGTCGCGCAGCTCCGGCGCCTGCGGACGATGCTCGATCTGCCCCGCGCGTTCAGCGACATCGAGGACGGCACCTTCTACTACGCGCTGCCGATCCGCGTCGCCACCGGGACCGACACCAGCCAGGTCGTCGGCATGCTCGAGGTGTCGCGCTCGTCGGACGTCCTCGAGGCCTCCGACGATCTGGTGCGCGCGATCGTGCTGGTGTCGCTCATCGTCGTGGTCACGACGGTGATGGTCGGCGCGCTCGCGAGCCGGTTCGTCAGCCGCCCGATCACCAAGCTCCTGCGCGGCATCGACGACGTCGCCAAGGGCGACCTCTCGCACGTGATCCTGTCCGAGCGCGACGACGAGATCGGCGCGATCGCGACGCGCTTCAACGAGATGACGTTCTCGCTGCGCGAGTCCCGCGCGGAGACCCGACGCCAGAACGAGGCGAAGCACGACCTCGAGCAGCGCGTCGGCCAGAGCGAGAAGCTCGCGACGATCGGCCAGCTCGCCGCCGAGATCGCCCACGAGGTCGGCACGCCGCTCAACGTGATCGCCGGCCGCGCCCGCTCGATCCAGCGCAAGAAGGACGACGTCGCGGCCGTCGAGAAGGGCGCCGGCATCATCGCCGACGAGACCGCGCGCATCACCCGCATCATCCAGCGGCTGCTCGACTTCGCACGCCGCAAGGTCGGCGGCGGCGAGCGCACCGAGGTCCAGCTGAACGAGCTGACGCTGACGACGATGGAGCTGCTGTCCGGGCAGTTCTCGAGCGCGCGGGTCAAGACCCGCCTCGATCGCGCCGAGGCCCTGCCGAAGATCCCCGGCGACGCCGACCGCCTCCAGCAGGTGCTGATCAACCTGTTGCTCAACGCGGTGCAGGCGATGCCCGACGGGGGCGCGCTCACGCTCGAGACCAAGGTGGCGGAGCGCACGCGACCTGGACTCGAGGGCGGCGCGGAGCAGCCCTTCGTGACGTTCGCCGTCGCCGACTCCGGCATCGGCATCCCGCCCGCGATCAAGGACAAGATCTTCGATCCGTTCTACACGACCAAGGAAGGCTCCGGGGGCACCGGCCTCGGGCTCGCGGTGTGCTCGGGCATCGTGAAGGAGCACGACGGCTGGATCGACATCGAAGATGCCCCCGGCGGAGGCACCGTGTTTCGCGTGTTCCTCCCGGTCTAGTCGTCGACCGGGATCTCGCCGAGGTCGATCAGCGTCGCCGGGCCACCGACCACGATGGACTTGACGACCTTCATGACCGGATCGACGTGCTGCGTGACGTCCGCCGCCGAGATCTCCACGGGCCCCGCCGGCAGATCGCGCACGAGGAACGCCCCGTCGGGGCCGGTGATCGCGAAGTCGG
>JAPLLF010000171.1 GCA_026387715.1 Pseudomonadota bacterium | reverse complement strand
AAGGCGAGCAAGCTCCGCGACCCCGAGCTCCGCGCGCACTACCTCGCCTCGCGCTCCCGCTGAGCCCGCTACGACGACGATTCGTCGTCGGTGCCGAGCGGCCCGGTGGCCGGCTCGTCGGAGGGGACGCGATACTCCTCGTTCAACCAGCGCCCGAGGTCGACGAGCTGGCAGCGCTCGCCGCAGAACGGGTAGAGCTTGTTGCCGTCCTTGACGGCGACGCCCTTGCAGGTCGGGCACTTCGTCGACTTCGGTGCGGTCACGACGCCGAACCCGGAGGCGCGCCGAGCCCGAGCGCGACGATGCGCGCGTCGAGCAGCTCGCGCCCGATCTCGAGCTCCTCGGCGACGAGCTCGCGGTCGCCGACGTGGCGACCCAGCGCGGCGACGATCGCGTCCGACTCGGCGACCGCGAGCAGATCGCGGAGCGGGCGCCGGCGATCCACGTCGGTGCCACCGCCGCTGCCCGCGACGCGCGGCGACACCATGCTCGCGACGAGCTCCTGGGTATCGCTGCCCGCGAGCACGAGCATGCGCTCCATCTCGTTCTCGAGCTCGCGGATGTTGCCCGGCCACGCGTGCGCGACCAGCCGCGCGAGCGCCCCCTGCGAGAGCCGCGGCGGCGGCGTGCCCGTGGCCGACGTTCGCCAGTGCTTGGTGATGAAGTGCTGCGCGAGGCGCGGGATGTCGCTCGTGCGATCGCGGAGCGGCGGTACCGTGATCTTGAGGACGTTGACCCGGTAGAACAGGTCGTCGCGGAACTCGCGCTTGTCGACCATCTTCTGCAGGTCCTTGTGCGACGCGGCGATGATGCGCACGTCGACCTTGATCGACTTCGTGCCGCCGACGGGCATCAGCGTGCCCTCCTGCAGGACGCGCAGCAGCTTGACCTGCAGCGCGGCGGACATGTCGCCGATCTCGTCGAGGAAGAACGTGCCGCCGTCGGCGGTCTGGAACAGCCCCGGCTGATCCTTCACGGCGCCGGTGAACGCGCCGCGGACGTGGCCGAACAGCGCGCTCTCGAGCAGGTTGTCGTTGAACGCCGAGCAGTTCTGCACGACGAACGGCTTCTTGGCGCGGGGGCCGTGATAGTGGATCGCGCGCGCGATCAGCTCCTTGCCGGTGCCGCTCTCCCCGTGGATGAGGACGGTGGCCTCGCTCTTGACCACCTTGCCGAGCAGCTTGACGACGTCGCGGACCGCCGGCGCGTCGCCGACGATCTCGGTGTACAGGTGCACGAACGTGGTCGGCGCGATGATCGCGGGGCGCGCGCGATCGACCGCCGCCGCGGCGCTCCCGACGAGATCGCGGATGCGGGTGAGCTCGGCCTCGGAGGTGGCCGCCGGGATCCCGCTCGCGTGGACGATCCCCGCGAGCTTGGCGACGGCGCCGGTGTACTCGACGACGGGCGCCGCGACGACCAGCAGGCCGGCGTGACACGGCACCGTCGTGATCGCCCTGGACTTCGCGAACGTCGTCGCGAGCGCGCGCAGCGTGTCGGCGCACGTCCCGGTCGCGAGCGTGCGGGCGGCCTCGCAGGCGCCGTGCTTGACCTTCGGGAGGTCGCCCAGCCCGGCGAAGTCGAGGTCGACGCTCCACCAGCGCCGCAGCAAGTCGCGCGCGAGCGCGACCTCCGGTAATGCGTCGAAGTTCAAGGCGTCGGACTATAGCGGATTTGATCGGTCGCGTCCGCGACGGTACGTCCGTCGACGCACAGCTTCGC
>JAPLLF010000636.1 GCA_026387715.1 Pseudomonadota bacterium | reverse complement strand
CGTCGATCACGCCGGCGGGCTTCCATGGCGACGATACGCCGGTCGCCGCCGAGGGGGTCGTGCTCGTACGCGTCGGCGTCAAGACACCCCTCGCGCTCGTGCTCGCGGAGCAGAAGTACCTGCTCGGCGCCAAGGGCGTGTCGCGCGCGTCGATCCGCCGGCTATCTCCGGGCGGCTGGATCATCGGCGTGACGACGACCGAGTCGGCGGAGAAGATCGCGTCGGTCGCACGCAGGCCGCCGACGAAGGATACGCGCGTGAGCGTGCGCGTCGTGAACGCTGTCGTCGAGGTCACCCTCGCCGGAGCGCCGCCGCCGTGAGCGCCGCCGGTCGCTTCCTGGTCGTCCTCGGGGCCCTCGGGGCCTGCACGCACAAGCCCTCCGTCGGCGCCAACGGGGTGTCGTCGGACGACGCGATCGTCTACTTCACGAGCAACGTGCGCGACGCGCAGGTCTACGTCGACGGCCGGTTCGTCGCGCCGCTGCTCGCGCTCGGCGGCGGGGTCGCGGTCGATCCGGGCACCCATCGCTTCGAGCTCCGGCACGACGACTACTTCGCCGCGTACCTCGAGCTTCGCCTGAAGCCCGCCGAGCGCAAGCGGGTCGAGCTCTCGCTCGCCGCGATCCTCCCGTGAGCTCCACACCGCCCCCGCTCACGCCGCAGATGGCGCAGGTGATGAACCTCGTGCGCGTGCTGCTGGTGACGCTCGTCGTCGTCCTCGCGTACTTCGTCCTGTCGTACCTCGCCGGCGTGCTCGCGCCGATCCTCGCGGCGCTCGGCATCGCGTACCTGCTCAACCCGCTGCTCGAGCGCCTGGTCGCGCGCGGGATGCGTCGCTCGATCGGCGCGTCGCTGCTCCTCGTCACGTTCGTCGGCTTCGTGGTCGGCGTGGTGATCGTGCTCGCGCCGCGCGCCGCCGTCCAGATCTCCGAGTTCCTCCGCGATCTGCCGCGCATGATCGACAACCTGTCCGCGTGGACGCGCAGCAACCTCGGGATGGAGATCCACGCCGACTGGAAGGCGGTGCTCCACGATCCGAAGACGCGGGCGTCGCTGGGTGATTCGTCGGGGCCGTTGCGCGTGATCGCGGCGGCGGCGGTCGGCGGCATCTTCCAGCTGCTCGCCGCGCTCGCGGAGGTCGCGCTCGTGCCGGTGTTCGCGTTCTACTTCCTCGTCGACTGGCCGAACATCCTCCGCCGGCTCGACCACATGATCCCGCCGCGCCGTCGCGGCGAGGTGCGCGAGGTGGCCCGCGAGATCGATCGCGTCGTCGCCGGCTGGGTGCGCGGGCAGGCGATCGTCACGTCGATCCTCGCGGTGTGTTACGCGATCGCGTTCTCGATCGTCGGGATGCCGCTGTCGTTGCCGATCGGCCTGCTCGTCGGCGGGCTCACGGTCATCCCGTTCGTCGGCACGCTCGTCGGCGCGGCGATCGCCGCGATGGTCACGATCGCTAACGGCAGCAGCATGGAGATGCTCGGCGCCGTGGGCGGCGTGATCCTCGTCTTGCACCTGTTCGAGGCGGGCGTGCTGACGCCGAAGATCGTCGGGCATCGCGTCGGCCTGTCGGAGTCGGGGGCGTTGCTGGCGGTGGTCGCCGGCGGCAAGCTGCTCGGCTTCGTGGGTGTCGTGCTCGCGGTGCCGATCGCGGCGACGGTCGCCGTCCTCGTGCGCTACCTCGTGAAGTTCTACGAGCGCTCAGCATTTTTCGGACACGAGACGGACGCCGATGTCGTGATCACGCCCGCGATGGCGCTGATCATGCCCGGCATCAAGCTCGGCGCGAAGATCGTGGTCGAGGCGCCCCCGGACACGCAACTCGAGCCACACATCTCCCAGGTCCCGGCCGCGACCGAGGACGACTGGAGCCTCGCCCCGGACGCGGTGTCGACGATCGCGCTGGGCGCACCCGGGCCGTCGACGCTCGAGCTCGAGGGTGACGACGACTGAGGTCAGGGATCGTCGGCGGGGCGGTCGGCGTCGTGGAGCTTCGCGAGGCAGTCGAGCATCTCCCTCGCCACCGCCTGCGTTCGACGATTCGAGGGGGCCTGCTCCTTCGGGACGGCCTTGAGCGCCGCGTCCGCGCACGCGGAGGTCTTACACGCGCACACCTCGGCGCGGATCGCGCGCAGGCGATCGGTCTTCTCGTCGTGACACGCCGCACCAGCGACGAGCAGCGCGACCATCGCGATCCGGAACATCCGGGGTGAGTGTACGACACCTGTGAGCGGGGCCACGCGTTGCGACGCGATCGATATATCGTGCAACACTCGACGCATGCTCCATCGCTGCGTGCTCGTCGCGGTCACGGTCGCGGGTGTCGCCGGGCTCTCCGGCTCGGCCGCCGCCGATCCTTTCAAGGTGTTCGGGCAGGTCGAGGGCGGCGCGATGGTCGGCACCGGAACGAGCGGCATTGCGAAGGACTCCGCGTTCTTCGGCAAGTCGCCCCACGCCACCTACGGCGCCGAGGTCGGGGCGGAGATCTTCTTCATCGACGCCTACGTCAATCACCACCAGTACACCGACGGCACCCGGCTCACGACGTGGACCAAGTTCGGGCTCGGCATGCACTTCGAGATCGACTTCGACAAGGAGCCCCCGCAGTTCGAATCGAACGCCAAGTCCGCCGAGCCGAAGCAGGACAAGAAGAAGCCAAAGAAGGACGGTGGCTTCGCCGAGGTCGGGCTCGGCGTGTACTTCGGGCTCGGCACCGGCCAGCAGGTCGATCCGCCGCTCGATAACTCGGAGATCACCGACAAGGCAGTGCAGGTGGAGGGGCGGTTCACCCTCGGGACCCACCTCAACAACGTGCTCGATTTCGGCGTCGCGCTGCCGGTGTCCTACGGCTACTTCATCAAGAACGGCGCCGACGTCGTCGCCAACAACCTCGACAATCACTATCGCGGCGTGCAGGCCGAGCTCCTCCTGTTCGTGCGCGCGAACCTCCGCTTCCTGTAGTGGCCGACGACGGCGATCCGAAACCTCCGGGTCACCTGTCGCTGGCGCGGGTCCTCGGCGAGGGCGTGCACGGCGATCCACGCGTCGCCTATCGCGAGCTCGTGGATCGCGCGCACGAGGCCTGCGCGCTCCGGCTCGCGAACGATCCGGCGTGCGTGCCGTCGATCCTGGTGAGCACGCAGACGATCGGCGGGCTCGCCCACGTGTCGGTCACCGACAACGGCGAGGCGTTCGAGGCTGACGCGTTTCGCGCGCTCTACCAGGTCATCCAGGCCGGTCGCCTCGGGGCGGTCAAGCGCAAGCTCGCGAGCGCCGGGGCCGCCGGCGCGCACGACGTCGTCGGGCGCTTCGGCTCGGCGCTGCTCGCGGCGTTCATGCTCGCGAATCGCGTCGTGATCACCGCGCGCCGACACGACACACCCCCGGATGCGGCGCTCCGGTTCACCTGTGACAGCCGCACCTACCAGCTCGAGCCGACGACCTCCGCGCGACCGGGGACGATCGTCCAGCTGCGCATCCGCGCCACGATGCAGCAGGTCGCGACGGTCGAGGTGATCCGCAAGGCGCTCGCGGCCCACGCCCTGGCGATCCCGTTTCCAGTTCGCATCGGCGCCGATCCGGTGCCGATCAACCCGCGCTAGTCACAGTTGGTGGAGGCGAGCTTGCCGGTGCGCAAGCCGATCGCCGCGGGCCCGACGACCTGCATCATCTGCTCGGGATCCATCTCGTGATCGATGCGTCCGAGCACGGTGCCATCCGTCGTGATGAACACGACCGCGGGCAGGCCACACGCCTCGTAGCGCTCGCGCCGCTCGCTGTTCTTCGCGGTGTCCTCGCTGACGTCGAACTTGAGCGGCACGAAGTCCTTCGTGATCGCGTTGTACACGTCGGTGTCGCCGAACGACTTCTCGATCTCGCCGCACGGGATGCACCAGGTCGCGCCGAAGTCGATCATCACGCCCTTGTGCTCGGTGCGCGCCTGCGCGAACGCGGCCTTCTCGTCCTCGTGGACCCACGCGAGGTGGTGCTTCGGGGCGAGCGACCAGCTCCACGCGCCGAACACGCCCGCCAGCACGAACACGATGCCGAGCCCCTTGCGGAGCTTCTCGAGCTTGTCGCCGTGAAACGACTTGTGGACCGCGCCGAGCAACAGGCCGACGGCGATCGCGACGAGCGACACCGCGAGGAACCAGACCTCCGGCGAGCCGTTGCGCATGAACGAGAGGAACGGCCGCAGGAAGTAGATCGCGCCGATGAGCAGCAGGATGCCGCCGCCGGACTTCACCCACTCCATCCACCGTCCGCTCTTGGGGAGCGACATGGCGAACGCGGCGATCACCCAGAACAGCACGCCCATCCCGAGCGCGTAGACGAACAGCAACGATCCACCACCGACCACGGAGCGCGTGGTCGCGACGTAGGTGAGGAGGCCGAGCAGGAACGGGCCGGTGCACGGCGCGGC
>JAPLLF010001293.1 GCA_026387715.1 Pseudomonadota bacterium | reverse complement strand
GCGCCCGCGATCGCCGCGGTCCCGGCCACGTCCTTGTCGGCGTTCGCGCCGAACGTGACGTGAGAGGTCTCGGGATCCGTCACGCGGAGCATGATCACCACCGGTCGCGCCTTGCCCACGACCGGCTCCGCCGGCGTGCCCGGCGTCGAACCCTCCGAGGTCGAGATCTCGAGCTCGGTGAGCCGCGCGCGCATCTTGTCTCGGTCGACACGCACCGAGACCGTGAGTTGCCGGCGATCGTCGTTGGTCTCGTCCTTCACCACGGAGAACTTCGCGATCCACAGGCGTGCGCGCCCGACGATCTCGCGATCGAGCAACTGCTTCTTGGCGGCGCGCACGGCGCCCGGCACGAGCTCGGCGAGCGCGGCGGAGGCCGCGCGCCCGAACGCGTCGTCGAGCGCGGCGACCCGAGGATCGCTGCCAGCCGACGCGGCCTCCCCGTCGACCTCGTAGGTCGCGAGGTCTTCGGCCTCGGCGACACCACGAGCCAGGCCGAGCATCGCCACGAGGATCAGGACCGCACGTCTCACCCGATGGAGCCTAGCATTCGTTCTGCCCCGCTATTCGGGTGCAACGACGAACAGGGTCGACGCATTCCCCGCGGGCTTGTCGATCGCGAGCTCGCCCCTGGTGGCGCGCGTGACGCGGACGACGGGCGTCGCCTTGTCGACCCACGCGGGCAGCTTGCCGACGAACAGCGTCGCGACCGCCTGGCCGGCGATCCGCCAGCCGACCGCCGGGGTGACCGTGATCGATCGCGGGACGCGGACGACGACGATCGCCGGCCCGACGTCGCCTCCGGCGGCGCCTCCACCGCTGGGTGTCCACGCGCGCGGCCCGTCGATCGCCTGCCGGATCGCCTCGATCGGCACGCCGACCGTGACGCGCCACGCCCCGTCGGTCTCGGGCTCGGCCGCGAGCGTGACCCCGGCCGCGAGCTTCGCGCGGTCGCCGACGGTCCCGCCGGTGGCCACCGGCAGCGTCGGGACGAGCGCCGCGATCTGCTTCATCGCGGCCTCCTCGGCGCCACGGCGCGAGGTGCCACGCGCGACCGCCGGGCTCGGGGCGTGCCGATCGGCCACGCCCACGCCGTCGGCGATCACGAAGCCGGTCGCCCAGTCGATCCGCGCGTCCGCGTGGGCCGCGCCGGCGACGACCCCCAGGACGCCGACGCCCGCGATCGTCCCGATCGTCACTCCCACTCGATCGTCCCGGGTGGCTTCGACGTGATGTCGTAAACCACGCGGTTGATGCCGCGCACCTCGTTGATCACGCGCGAGCTGATCGTGCCGAGCAGATCGTAGGGCAGGTGCACCCAGTCGGCGGTCATGCCGTCGCGCGAGTGCACGGCGCGGAGGGCGAGCGCCTCCTCGTAGGTGCGCGCGTCGCCCATGACGCCGACGGAGCGCACCGGCAGGAGCACGCCGAACGACTGCCAGATCGACTCGTACAGCCCGGCCGCACGGATCTCCTCGTCGATGATCGCGTCGGCGGCGCGCAGCACGTCGAGCCGCGGCTTGGTGAGCGCGCCGAGGCAGCGCACCGCGAGCCCGGGCCCCGGGAACGGCTGCCGGTTGATCATGTGGCGCGGGAGGCCGAGCTCGAGGCCGAGCTGCCGCACCTCGTCCTTGAACAGCTCGCGCAGCGGCTCGACGAGCGCGAGGTTCATCCGCTCGGGCAGCCCCCCGACGTTGTGGTGGCTCTTGATCACCGCGGACGGGCCCTTGAACGACACGCTCTCGATCACGTCGGGATACAGCGTGCCCTGCGCGAGGAACGCGGCGCCCTCGATCGTCTTGGCCTCCTCCTCGAAGACCGCGACGAACTCGTAGCCGATCAGCTTCCGCTTCTTCTCCGGATCGCTGACGCCCGCGAGCTTCGCGAGGAACCGCTCCTCGGCATCGATCACGCGGAGATCGATCTTGAAGTGATCGCCGAACATCGACGCGACGCCGCTGCGCTCGCCGAGCCGGAGCAGCCCGTTGTCGACGAAGATGCACGTCAGCCGATCGCCGATCGCGCGGTGGATGAGCGCGGCCGCGACGCTCGAGTCGACGCCGCCCGACAGCCCGCAGATGACCCGGCCGGTCGTCCCGACCTGCGCCTGGATCCGCGCGATCGACTCGTCGACGAACGACGCCATCGACCAGTCGCCCCGCGCGCCGCACACGCCGAACAGCCAGTTGCCGAGCAACTCGGCCCCGCGCGGCGTGTGCACGACCTCTGGATGGAACTGCACGCAGTGGATCTTGCGCGCCGCGCTCGCGAACCCCGACATCGCGCAGTTCTCCGACGACGCGGTCTGCACGAAGCCCGGCGGCAAGCCCTCGACGTGATCGCCGTGCGACGCCCACACCGTGAGGTCCTCGCCGGTCGACGAGGTCTTGAAGATGCCCTCGGGGTTCACCACGCGGACGGTCGCGCGACCGAACTCGCGCTTCTCGGCGTGGGTGACCACCCCGCCGAGCAGCTTCGCGGTGAGCTGCGCGCCGTAGCAGATGCCGAGCACCGGCACGCCCAGCTCGAACACGCCGGGGTTGATCGTCGGCGCGCCCTCCTCGTAGACCGACGCCGGCCCACCCGACAGGATGATGCCCGTCGGGGCGAGCGCCTTGAGCGCCGCGAGATCGGGCACGTTGGCGAACGTGTACGGATGGATCTCGCAGTAGACGGCCTGCTCGCGCACCCGGCGAGCGATCAGCTGGGTGTACTGCGACCCGAAATCGAGGACGACGATCCGCTGATGCACGACTAGCTCCTTGTTACTCGACCCAACTAGCGACTCGGTCGTCGGGGTTACTCAACGCGGTAGTTCGGGGCTTCCTTCGTGATGATCACGTCGTGGACGTGGCTCTCGCGGAGCCCCGCCGACGAGATCCGCACGAAGCGCGCCTTCTCGTGGAGTTCGGGGATCGTCGCCGCCCCGAGGTAGCCCATCGCCGAGCGGAGCCCGCCGACGAGCTGGTAGATCGACTCGCGCAGCGGCCCCTTGTACGGGACGCGTCCCTCGATGCCCTCGGGCACGAGCTTCGCCGGCGTCTCGACGTCGCCCTGGAAGTAGCGATCCTTCGACCCCTCCTTCATCGCGCCGATCGAGCCCATGCCGCGATACGACTTGTACGAGCGGCCCTGGTAGAGGATGACCTCGCCGGGCGCCTCGTCGGTGCCGGCGAACAGCGAGCCGATCATCACGGTGTCGGCGCCGGCGGCGAGCGCCTTGGCGACGTCACCCGAGAACTTGATGCCACCGTCGGCGATGATCGCGACGCCGGTGCCCTTGGCGGCGGCGACGCAGTCGGAGATCGCGGTGAGCTGGGGCACGCCGACGCCGGCGACGATCCGCGTCGTACAGATCGAGCCGGGCCCGACGCCGACCTTGACGGCATCGACGCCCGCGTCGATCAGCGCGCGGGTCGCGCCGCCGGTGGCGACGTTGCCCGCGACGAGCTGGACACCCGGGAACTTCTTGCGCGTCGCGCGGACGGCGTCGAGCACGCCGGCCGAGTGGCCGTGCGCGGTGTCGACGCAGATCACGTCGCAGCCGGCGGCGATCAGCGCCTCGATCCGGATGTCGCGATCACCCGCGACGCCGACGGCGGCGCCGCAGCGCAGGCGGCCACGCTCGTCGACCGCGGCGGCCGGGTGCATCTCGGCCTGCTCGATGTCGCGGATCGTGATGAGGCCCTTGAGCTTGCCGGCGCTGTCGACGACGAGCAGCTTCTCGATGCGGTGCTTGTGGAGGGTCTCGCGCGCCTCTTCGAGGGTCACGCCCTCCTTGACGCTCACCAGGGTCTTCGTCATCAGGTCGCCGACCAGCGACGTCAGGCGCTTCTCGAACCGCACGTCGCGGTTGGTGAGGATGCCGATCGGGCGGCCGTCGGCATCGATCACGGGCAGGCCGCTGATCCGATGCTGGCGCATGAGCGCGAGCGCCTCGTCGAGCGTGCGCGTCGGCGAGATCGTCAGCGGATCGACGACGATGCCGGACTGCGCCTTCTTCACGCGCATCACCTCGCGCGCCTGCTCCTCGATCGTCAGGTTCTTGTGGATGAAGCCGATGCCGCCCTCGCGCGCCATGCGGATCGCCGTGGCGGCCTCGGTGACGGTGTCCATCGCCGACGACACGAGCGGCATGCGGAGCGGGATCGACGCGGTCAACCGGGTGCCGGTGTCGACGTCGCGCGGGATGACCTCGCTGTACGCGGGCACGAGGAGGACGTCGTCGAACGTGAGGGCGTCGCGAATCGTATCGGTCTCGCCGAGCATGGCGCACCCTACGCCTCGGGTCTCAGCTGGGCAACCGTGGGGACTTCTTCCTCAGGGGTGGGGGGCCAGGTCCCAGTTGATCCCTGCGCACCAAGCGCAAGCTACCGATATGTGACCTCCGCGAGTGGCACGTTCGTTGATCGTGGTGGGGAGCCTATGCGTCGCCTCCTTCAATCATCGTGTGTGTTCGCGGCGTTAGTGTCGGTGGTGGCGTGCGCCGGGAAGGCCCCTGCAAACACCGGTGATGACACTCCCGACCCGGACGCCGCCCCCGGTGACGCTCCCGTGGTCGTCGATCCGGGTCATCACCGGCAAGGTCATGGACTACTTCGCCGTGACCCCGACCGTCGTGCCCGAGGCGAGCGTCGCGACCGACGGCATCACCCCGCCGCAGACCGTGACCGGCGCCGTCGACGGCCTCTACCAGGTCCAGGTGCCGACCGGCAGCAAGCTATTTTTGACCGCGAGTC
>JAPLLF010000079.1 GCA_026387715.1 Pseudomonadota bacterium | reverse complement strand
CTCGACCCACAGCCAGCCGGCGGACTTGGGCGGCGCGCCCGTCCCGAGCTGCTCGGCGCACAGCGCCGCGTCGCCGAGCAGGATCTGGTCGCTGGCGTCCTCGCGGCCGACGTCGAACCACGGCGCCCAGGTAAGCCGAAGCTCCGGGTAGACGTCCTTCTGGAGGTTGATCGTCCGCTCCATGATCTTCTGACACTGCGTGTTCAGCGGGCTACACAGGAAGACGATCGGCATCGAGGTCCCGTCGTCGCCGACGGAGGGCAGGCCGGCGAGCTTGAGCGGCGGTGACACCAGCAGCTGGTCGTGGCTCTCGTTGTCGTCCTCGGCGGGTGGCACCACGGCCTGCGGCGCGCTCGCGAGCACCTTGGCGTCGTAGGCCTCGCCGAGCTTGCTGGCAGGGATGCCCTGATCCATGAGCTCGACGGCGCGCTCGTAGGCCTCGGTGTAGGTCCGCTCGACCTCGTCCATCCGGAGGTTGCCCGACGACATCGAGAACCGCGCGGGCTGGCTGTTGAACACGACCGCCGGGGTGTTGACGAGGTGGAGCCGGCGGCTGCGGCGCTCGTTGTCGTTGAACGCGGCCGCGTAGCGGTCCTGGGAGATCGCCGCGGCGACGCGATCGGGATCGAGGTCGATGCTCTTGACGAGCTCGAGCAGCTTCTCCTTGGACAGCGCCGAGCGCTCGCCGGCGATGCGATCGAGGAACTCGAAGTACTTGCCCTGGGCGTGGGCCTCGAGGGCCGCGGTCGAGATCATGCCCTGGCGCATGACCCGGAAGATGAGCCGGACGCGGGTCGGGTGCTTCGCCTGCAGGGCCTCGAGCGCCTTGTAGGCATTGAGCTGCCGTGCCGCGAGGTTGACCTGGGGCACGTAGAACAGCTCGACGATCACGGGCGCGTCGACGGGGCCTCGCGCCGGGGTCGCGGATGGATCGTGGTGCTCGATGCGGACGATCTGATCGGCCCGCGCGGGCGAGCGCGAGAGGACCGCGACGACCGACAGGGCCGCCGCGAGGGCGACGAGCGCGTGGGCGACCCTCACCAGGCGTCCACCTCGGCTTCCGCGGTCGGCGTGGCGGGCTCGGTCGGGGAGGGGGGATCGGGCTCGGGCTCCACCGGCGTGGTCGCCACGGCCGGGGTCGGGGCGGTCGGGGCGGCGGAGAGGGCCCCGTCGTCGGCCAGCTCGACGTCCGGCCACATATAGGCGAAGTACAGGCCCGCCGAGACGAGCAGGCCCAGCACGAGCGCCAGGACAAACGGTTCCCAGATCACGGCCCGAGCATAGCGCGCGAACGCCACCGATTCCTGTAAGGTCTGCGCCATGTACGCCGCCGCCTTCCTCGTGTCGGCCTCGGTCACCGCGAGCACGACCGGGTCGCTGCCGTTCTTCCAGCTCGGCAGCGTCGCGCTGCCGATCGAGTGGTTCGGCGTGATCGTCGCGATCGGCGTGTTGATCGGAGCCGGGCTCCTTCGTCGCTATGCCGAGTGGCACGGCGTGTCCGACGACCACATCCGCGGCCTGACCGGCTGGGTCGTGGTGTCCGGCTTCCTCGGCGCCCACCTGTTCGACACGCTGTTCTACGAGTGGGACCGCATGATCGAGGAGCCCCTCCTGCTGTTCAAGCTGTGGGACGGCATCTCGTCGTACGGCGGGTTCGTCGGCGGTTCGATCGGCTTCACGTTGTACGTGTGGTGGAAGCGGCTGCCCGCCCGGCTGTTCGCCGACATCACCGTCGTCGGGCTGCTGCCGGCGTTCTCGATCGGCCGCATCGGCTGCACGGTCGTGAGCGATCACATCGGCTCGGCGATGGATCCGAACGCCTGGTACTCGTTCCTCGGCATGCCGTACCCGATCGTGCGGACGGCGTCGGGCGCGATGGACTCGCTGCGCACGCTCAAGCCGATCAAGATGATCGTCAACGCCGACCCCGAGCTGCTGCACAGCAAGGCGACCGAGGTGCTCGCGTGGAACCTCGGGCTCGTCGAGTTCCTCTATCTGATCCCGGTGAACCTGCTGATCCTGTGGCTGGCGTTCCGCTCGACGCGGCGGACCAACGCGGGCCTCGTGGTCGTGATGACCGGCATGCTGTACGCGCCGGTGCGGTTCTTCCTCGACTACCTGCGCCCGAACATCACGGATCCGCGGCACCTCGGCTTCACGTTCGCGCAGTGGTGCTCGATCGTGGCGTTCTCGGTCGCCGCCTTCGTGGCGCTGCGGGTGTTCAAGAACGGCAAGCCCGCGGTGCCGCTGTTCAAGACGTCCGGTGAGGCGCAGGCCGCGCTCAAGGTCGTGCTCAAGGACGACGTGAAGGTCGCCGAGCCGACCGCGAAGAGCGCGACGAAGGCCGACGACAAGAAGCCGGTCGAGGACAAGAAGCCGGTCGAGGACGCCAAGCCGGCGGATCTGAAGTCCGACGACGATGCGAAGCCGGCCGAGGATGCGAAGGCCGAGGATGCGAAGGCCGCACCCGATGAGGTCGCGACGATCCGTCCAGGTGACCGCCCCAAGATGAATCCCGACGACGTCGAGACGCTCAAGCCGGGTACCAAGGACAAGAAGTCCAAGTAGCGGTCGCCCCGTGTGACCCCTGGCCAAGGGGCAAGCGTCGACGGTGGGGGCGACGTCTAAGTCGCCGTTCAAAGCGTCAAGGTGAGGGACAACGTCGACGTCGACGACGCCTAGTGACGCTGGGGCTTCTTTGTGGCGGACTTCTTCTTCGCCGGCTTCTTCTTCGTCGCGGGCTTCGTCGCCGGCTTCTTCTTCGTCGCGGGCTTCTTCTTCGCGGCGGGCTTCTTCGCGGCGGGCTTCTTCGCGGCGGGTTTCTTCGCGGCGGGCTTCTTCGCGGCGGGCTTCTTCGCGACGTGCGCCGGCCTCGGTGCGGGAGGGTTCGACGTCGGCGCGGCGGGTTCGATCGGTGCGATCGGCTCGACCGGCGCGACCTCGCGGTTGCGGCCACGGCCGCCGCCGCCACCACCACCGCCACCGCCACCGCCACCGCCACCGCCACGCCCACCACCATCGCGATCGCGACGGGTCTCCATCTCCGCGACGATCCCGGCGTCGTCGTCGGCGGTCAGCGCGTGCTGCGCGGTCGCGAACAGCTCGTCCTCGCGGGCCACGTGGGCGCGATGCGCCGTCGCGAGCGCCGTCGCCGCGTCGAGCAGCGCCTTGCCCACGCCGAGGCGAGCCTCGCCGCTGTCGAGCTCCATCGCGTAGCGCGCGACCTCACCCTGGAGCTCGACCTGGATCGGGTGCTCGGCCGACAACGCGGCGAGCGCCTCGGCGAGCTCGGGCCGGCGGGTCGACAGCCGCGGGAACACGCTGCCCTCCTCGTCGAGGAAGTGCCGCGTGACGGCGCGCTCGAAGTACGCCACCGCCTGGTGCACGACCGCGACGTCGTCGTCGTTGGGGCGCCCCATGGCGAGCCGGCGCGCGGCCTCGAGCAGGGCCGCGATCACCTCGTCGTGACGGCGATGCGATCGCTCGAGCTGTCCGAGACTGGCCAACGACTCCATCCCCATCGACCATCACACGGTAGCGGCGTGTTCCGCAAACGACGCGCGGCGATTGATCGCTCCGGGATAGCGCTGTAAGCAGTCCCCATGGTCGAGAACGTCGTCATCATCGGAAGCGGTCCCGCGGCCCACACCGCCGCGATCTACGCTGCCCGCGCCAACCTCACGCCGGTGATCTTCGAAGGGTTCATGGCGGGCGGCGTGGCCGCCGGCGGCCAGCTCACGACGACGACCGACGTCGAGAACTTCCCGGGCTTCCCCGAGGGCATCATGGGCCCCGAGCTGTGCGAGCGGTTTCGCGCGCAGTCCCTCCGCTTCGGCACGCGGATCTTCACCGAGACCGTCAACGAGCTCGACCTCTCGAAGCGGCCGTTCACGTTCAAGTCCGACGAGCAGGCCGGCGAGGCACGCGCCCTGATCATCGCGACCGGCGCGACCGCCAAGCGCGACGCGATCCCGGGCACGCTCGACGGCGAGCTCTGGCAGCGCGGCGTGTCCGCCTGCGCCGTGTGCGACGGCGCGCTGCCGATGTTCCGGAACAAGCCGCTGTTCGTCGTCGGTGGCGGCGACTCCGCGATGGAGGAGGCGTCGTTCCTCAGCAAGTTCGCGTCGAAGGTGTACATCGTCCACCGCCGCGACGAGCTGCGCGCCTCCGCGATCATGCAGGAGCGCGCGAAGCACAACCCCAAGATCGAGCTGCTGCTGTCGCACCAGGTCACCCGGGTCGAGGGTGGCCACACCGTCGAGCAGGTCCACGTGCGCGACCTCAAGTCGAACACCGACCGCGTGATCGCCGCCGCCGGCCTGTTCTTCGCGATCGGCCACGTGCCGAACACGAAGTTCCTCGGCGGCCAGCTCGCCTGCGACGACCAGGGCTACGTGATCACCACGCCGGGCAGCACGCTGACCTCGGTCGAGGGCGTGTTCGCGGCCGGCGACGTCCAGGACAAGAAGTACCGCCAGGCGATCACCGCGGCCGGCAGCGGCTGCATGGCCGCGCTCGAGGCCGAGCACTTCCTGTCGTCGCACACGTAGACGGCGGGAATGCCGGGGCCGGCAGCGGCGGTACGCCTGCCAGGGACATGTCACAATCCCATCCCATGCCGCCACGCACCTCGGGTGAGTCCCATCTGACGAAGATCCTGGCGCTCCTCCTGCTGGTGGTCGCCGGGGCTCTCGTGTTCACGGTCTTCCAGTCCCGCAACAACGGGGGGCGAGGTGGCAGCAACGTCACCGTCGAGCCCAAGGCGATCCATCGCGGCTCCGACGAACCGCTCGGCGCCGACGAGCAGGCGACGATCGACATCTTCAACGAGCGCGCGTCGTCGGTCGTGCACATCACGAGCCTCGAGTCGCGCCGCAACCAGATCACGCTCGACGTCAGCGAGATCCCGCAGGGCACCGGCACCGGCTTCGTGTGGGACGACGCCGGTCACATCGTGACGAACTACCACGTGATCGCGAGCGGCAACCGCGCGTCGGTCACGCTCAACGACAACTCGACGTACCCGGCGACGATCATCGGCAAGACGCCCGACAAGGACCTCGCGGTGCTCCACATCGACGCGCCGGCCGCCAAGCTCAAGCGCATCCTGATCGGCGAGTCCGCCAAGCTCCGGGTCGGCCAGAAGGTCCTCGCGATCGGCAATCCGTTCGGCCTCGATCAGACGCTGACCACCGGCGTGATCTCGGGGCTCGGTCGCGAGATCAAGAGCATGTCGGGGCGCCCGATCCAGGACGTCATCCAGACCGACGCGTCGATCAACCCCGGCAACTCGGGCGGGCCGCTGCTCGACAGCTCGGGGCGGCTCATCGGGATCAACACCGCGATCTACTCGCCGTCGGGAGCCAACGCCGGCATCGGCTTCGCGGTGCCCGTCGACACCATCACCGCCGCGGTGCCGCAGCTCATCAAGTTCGGCAAGCTCACGCGACCTGGGCTGGGCATCAACATCCTCACCGACCAGATCGCGGTCTCGCAGGGCATCAAGGGCGTCGTCATCCTCGGCGTCCAGGTGGGGGGTGCGGCCGAGAAGGCGGGCATCGTCGGGACTCAGCAAACTCCTGACGGCACGGTGCTCGGCGACGTGATCGTCGCCCTCGGGGGCACCGAGATCAAGTCGTCCACCGACCTCTACAAGCTGCTCGATGCGCACAAGGTAGGAGACGAAGTGGACCTCTCCGTCGAGAAAGACGGCGCACGCCGCACGGTCAAGGTAACCTTGCAGGCGATCGAGCCCGTCACGCCGTAGCGTTACATCGCTCGGAGGACGGCGTTTCCGATCCCACAAGGTGAAGATGTCCAACCCCGCTGTCGCGCGTTCGTCCGAAGTCCTGCCCGAACCGAGGCCGACCCGCTACCGCACGACGATGTGGCGTCGCACGCGATCGTTCTTCGCGGAGACCTTCTTCCAGACGCTGGCGGGGGTCGGCGCCTGGCACCCATTCGCGAACCCGCAGCGACACGGCGTCGAGGTCGAGCGTGATCTCGCCTATTCGACCGACTTTCCGGCGTGGCAGCGGCTCGATCTGTACCGGCCGGTCACCCGGCCCAAGCCGTGGCCCGTCGTGTTCTACGTGCATGGTGGCGCGTTCCACCTGCTGTCGAAGGAGACCCACTGGCTGATGGGCCTGGTGTTCGCCCGCTACGGCTACCTGTGCGTGAACATCTCGTATCGCCTCGCGCCGCGGCACCCGTATCCCGCGGCGATCGAGGACACCTGCACCGCGTACCGCTGGCTCGCCAAGCACATCGTCGAGCTCGGCGGTGATCCGACGCGCGTCGCCGTCGCCGGCGAGTCGGCGGGGGCCAACCTCATCACCGCGCTCGCGCTCGCGACCACGCAGCGCCGCGCCGAGCCGTGGGCGGCCGAGACCTTCGACACCGGCATGGTGCCGCGGGCCGTGCTGCCGTTCTGCGGCATGCTCGAGGTCACCAACGCGCATCGCTTCGGCGAGCGCCGGCGGCTGCCCGGCTGGGTCGATGGAATGCTGCGCGACGCCTCCGCGTCTTACCTCCATGGGCATCCCCAGGAACCCAGCGAGACCACCGCGCTGGCCGATCCCTTGCGGCTCATCGAGGAGCTGGGCCAGGGCAGGGGCAGGATCGACCGTCCGTTGCCACCGTTCTTCGCGCCCGTCGGCACGCGCGACCCGCTGCTCGACGACACCCGTCGGCTCGCGGCCGCCCTCGACAAGCTCGAGGTCCCGTGCGAGGCACGCTACTACCCCGGCGGCATCCACGCGTTCCACGCGATGGTCTGGGATCCGGCCGCGCGGCGATGCTGGCGCGACGCGCTCGCGTTCCTCGATCGCAGCATGCGCCCCCTCCCGCGCTGAGCGCGGATGGTTTAGCCCTCGCAATTTTGGACCGCGGCGGGCCACCCGTCGTAGGGTAGCCATCCCGTGAGCGCCGCCCCTCGTCGTCAACTCGGCCTGTGGGTCGTCTGCGCGATCGTCGTCGCGAACATGATCGGGACCGGCGTGTTCACGAGCACCGGCTACCAGGCCGCGTCGCTCCACGATCCGCTGACCATCCTGCTCGCGTGGGTGATCGGCGGGGTGCTCGCGCTGTGCGGCGCCTCCGCGTTCGCCGAGCTCGGCTCGATGATGCCGCGCGCCGGTGGCGAGTACGTCTACCTGCGCGAGGCCTATCACCCGGTCGTCGGCTTCATGAGCGGCTGGGTGTCGATGACCGCCGGGTTCTCGGCGCCGATCGCGGTGTCGGCGATCGCGTTCTCCAAGTACACGTCGAAGCTGTTCCCGTCGCTCGCGGACAGCGCGAGCTGGATCGATCTGCAGTGCGTGATCGGCAAGACCG
>JAPLLF010000579.1 GCA_026387715.1 Pseudomonadota bacterium | reverse complement strand
GGACCAAGCGGGATCGCTCGCGAGTTGGGCATCTCGCGTAACAGAGTGCGGCGCTACCTGCCGAGGGTAAGGCGGAGACGTAGACGGCCCGGTGCCTGGACGCTCGATGCCGAGCAGCAGGCAACCGCACGCGCGATGCTCGACGGCCCGGCGGCCGGCAATGGCGTCGTCGTGCAGCGGTTGCTCGCCGCCGCGCACGTCGACGTGCCGTTGCGAACGGTGCAGCGCGTGCTCTCGCCCCACCGCCAGGCCAAGCGCGCCGACGAAGTCGCGACGGTACGGTTCGAGACGGCGCCCGGGCATCAGATCGACTTCGGCGAGAAGTGGATCGAGATCGCCGGCGCCCGCACCAAGATCGTTCGTCGCCGTGCTCGGCCACTCGCGGCGGATCTTCACCCGCGCGTCGCTGAGCCAGCGCCAGGACGACTGCCTTCGGCGGGTTCACGCGCAAGATCTTGATCGACCGCGCCGGCGCGCTGGTCCTCGGCGAGGATCGGAGACCGGCACGGCTCGTGTCCACCCGGCATTCGCGGCGTTCTGCAAGGAGTGGGGCGTCGAGGTCTCGGCGTGTCAACCGTATCGAGCACGCACCAAGGGCAAGACCGAGTCCGGTGTCGGCTACGTGAAGCGAAATGCGATCACCGGGCTCTCCAGGGCGACAGCTTCCGCCGACGACAGAAGAAACGGGCCGGGCTTCTCGGCTCGAACAGAACCAATCACTGAACACATGGGTGGGGTCAGTTTTAGTGGTGCGCGGGGGTCAGGTCATATCGGCGTTTGACAGTCTAATCCACGCCACAGGGATGCTTGAATGGTTATTCAAGTCGAGCATGGGCCTTCGAACATGCCACCGGAATGCGCGCCAGCGTCGCGATCACGACAGCAGTCACGCCGCGATGGGGCTCACCATCGTGGCGCGTCGCGTGTGGCCTCCACGAAGGCCATCGTTCAAGCGTTGCGTTCGCCATCAGCGGAAGGTTGCCAAGTTGATGGACACAAGCCGGAACGATCGCCGTCGTCACCGTCGTGACCGACGGCCCGCTCGCCGCCGCGGGCTTCGCGCTGTACGCGCTGCCGTACTTCATCCCGCGGTTCGTCGCGCGGCACCGCGACCCCGACACGGTGTCCACGATCAAGCTCGGCGCGGCCCTCGTGGTCTACCCGGTGTGGATGGATGGGCTCGTCACCGCGGCGCTCGCGCTGGCCGGCACACCGGGCTGCCATCAACACATGCTGACCTTGCTGCCGTGATCGCGAGCGTCGTGACGGCCGAGCACGACCTGCGCGGACACCGCAAACACGATGCCCGCCGCGATCCCGATGCCGCCGACGGCGATCGCACCGTAGCCGACCATCCGCTTGGTCTTGCCCGCGTCGCCCGTCGAGGAGCCTGACCCGGTCAGCCCGGTCGATTTGGTCGGCACCGTCGGCACCGTCGACCCGATCGGCGTCGGCCCCGTCGGAACGGACACCGGGTCGGCCGGTGGGACGTTGGTGACGGGCGTCGGCAGCGGCGCCACCTTCGGGCAGCTCGCCTCGAGCTCGGCGAGGAACTTGTCGACCTTGGGAGATTGTCGGCGGTCGGGAAGTTCCGCTTGTACGTCCGGTACGCGGTGATCGCGCCCTGGCAGTCGCTCTTGGGTTGCAGGCCTGCGCGATGTTGAACAGCGACGGCTGATCGGAGCGCAGCTTGTAGGCCTCCTTGAACTTCGTGATCGCGGCGTCCCTTCCTGGACGTCGTAGAGCCGCTTGCCCTCCTGGTAGGCGGCCAGAAGGTCAATCCGGCAAGGGAAGGCATCACACGCCGCGCTTCGCGCGCGACCCCAGCGACCATCGTGGAGGATTCCGTCAAGACGGTCGGATCGACAGCCATCCGTGTGGCACCGGGATCCCGAGGCTTTCCCAAGCGACCATCGGACCGTGATACCTGAAGGTCACCGTCCTCGAACTGGCAATCTCACGAGCATCCGCCGTTGGAAAATCACTCCAGATGCGGTTCGGGTCTTCGACCGAATGGATCGCTCCATGCTGCGTGCAGGCGACGACAACAACTCGAAACGTCGCGCTCGATTTGAGCACGTCGCGTGCATCTTGGCCCAACTGATCGAGCTTACGCGGGACGTTCGTCGCTGTGTCGCCGTACAGCTCCCTCACCACGGCATCCTTCCGAGCCAGATCTGATTCACGGGGTTGGTGACGACGCTGCCCCCCCTGATCTAGAACGCTTCCATCGATGGCCTGACGGTCCATCTCCCTGGCCGCGAGAAGGCGATCAACGCTTTCAAACGTTAGTTCACTCTTTCGTCCACCACGAAATCCGCCACCCGCGCGATCGAGGCGTCGAACCATGTCGGGTCGAAGAGCACCGTCGATCAAGGCAAGCAACGCAAGCAACGCTGCGCCCTCGTCTCCTCCGCGTTTGAGAATTCGGCGAATCGCGGCAAGAGGTTCCGTGTGCCCCGCACACGCTTCCTCCGCCGCTTCGTTGTAGCGGAGCGTCAGGAGGTTCGCCCAAGCTTCGTGGCACAGCAACTCCGGAAGCTGGGTCGCCAGCACCGTCATGCAGATGCCGCAGTTCGCGAGATCGATCGGCAGCTCAAGGCACCAGGACGCTGGCGTCATCAACAACAACTGCGTGCGTCGCTTCTCAAAATCCGCTGACCCCAGCGAAGCTTTAGCGAGCCACGTGTCCGAGCGACTCAGTTGCACATGAACCCAATGATTTCGGGCAGTGCGGAGACTCGGCTCGATGGGTTTCATCATCGGCGCTATTCCGCGGGTCTGAGTATATGGCACTTGGTGAAGCCATGGCGACCAAAGACACCAACGACCTCACGGCCGAGGAGGCCGCCGCACTTCGCGGCATTTCGGTTTCGACGTTCTATCGGCGCGCCCGCATCAGCCACCTCCAGCGGAAGCGGCTCCTTGGCCGGTTCGTCTACCCGCGTGCCGATGTCGAGGCCATGCCGATCGGCCCAATCGAAGTGGAGGGCCACCTAGCCAAAGCCTAGCGACCAGACGACCACCACCACGACGAACACGGCCACGGCAACCACGACGACGACGACGACGACGACGACGACGACGACGACGACGACGACGACGACGACGACGACGACGACGACGACGA
>JAPLLF010000638.1 GCA_026387715.1 Pseudomonadota bacterium | reverse complement strand
CGCGCTTGACGACCAGATCGATGTAGAAGCCGCCGGTCGAACGATCGGCGAACGCGCTGCGCGTGCCGGGCAGGCCCGCGAGCGCCTGCTCGATCGCGACCGCGGTGTGCTCGATGTCGTCGACGTTGTCGCCGAACACCTCGACGCCGAGCGGGCTGCGGATGCCCGTCGACAGCATCTCGGTGCGCGTCTGGATCGGCATCCAGAAGATGTTCGGCATCCCCGGGTAGCGCAGCCTGGCGTCGAGCTCGCCGAGCAACTTGTCCCACGTCATGCCCGGTCGCCACTGCGCGCGGGGCTTGAGGACGATCGTGGTCTCGACCATCCCGAGCGGGGCGGGATCGGTGGGCGTCTCGGCCCGGCCGTTCTTGCCGAACACCGACGCGACCTCGGGGAACGCCTTGATCTCGCGGTCCATGGCCTGGAGCACGCGCGCCGCCTCGGCGATCGACATCCCCGGTGGCGCGGTCGGCATGTACAGGATCACACCCTCGTTGAGGGGCGGCATGAACTCGCGCCCGATCCGGAACCACGCGGGGACCGTGAGCGCGACCGCGAGCACCGCGCCGACGATCACCGTGCCGCGGTAGCGCACGACCCAGCGCACGACCGGCGCGTAGGCGCGCGCGAGCAGCCGGTTGATCGGGTGGCGATCCTCTCCGAACAGCCGGCCGCGCACGAAGATCGCCGCGAGCGCCGGCGTCAGCGTGATCGCGAGGATCGCGGCGAACCCCATCGCGTAGGTCTTGGTGAACGCGAGCGGCTTGAACAGCCGCCCCTCGGTGCCCTCGAGCGTGAAGATCGGGATGAACGAGATCGTGATGACGAGCAGCGAGAAGAAGATCGACGAGCCGACCTCCTGCATCGCCGCGATGACCACCTCGAGTCGCGGGGTCGGCCGCCCCGCGCCCTCCCACTCCTCGAGCTTCTTGTGGATGTTCTCGATGATGATGATCGACGCGTCGACCATCGCGCCCATCGCCACCGCGATCCCGCCGAGCGACATGATGTTCGCCGTCAGGTGCTGGAAGCCCATCGGAATGAACGCGAGCAGCACGCCGAGCGGCAGCGTGAGGATCGGGATCAGGGCGCTGCGCACGTGGAGCAGGAAGATGAAGATGATCAGCGCGACGACGATCATCTCCTCGACCAGCGTGCCGGTCAGCGTGTCGATCGCCGCGCGGATCAGCTCGGACCGATCGTAGGTGACCTCGATCGTGACGCCCGCCGGCAGCCCGCGCTGGAGCTCCGCGAGCCGCGCCTTGACGCCGTCGATCACGTCGAGCGCGTTCTCGCCGTACCGCATGATCACGACGCCGCCGACGACCTCGCCCTCGCCGTCGAGCTCGGCGACGCCGCGCCGGATCTCCTGGCCGATCGCCACGTCGCCGACGTCGCGCACGCGCACCGGCACACCACCCGCCGTGGCCCGCAAGGGGACCTGCTCGAGATCGGCGATCGTGCGGACGTAGCCGCGCCCCCGGATCACGTGCTCGTGCCCGGCGACCTCGATGACGCTGCCGCCGACATCCTCGTTGGAGCGCTGGACCGCCATCGCGACGTCGCGCAGCGGGACCTTCAGCGCGAGCAGCTTCTGCGGGTCGAGGCTGATCTGGTACTGCTTGACGGCGCCGCCGATGGACGCCACCTCCGCGACCCCCTTCACGCTCGACAGCCCGTAGCGCAGGGTCCAGTCCTGCAGCGAGCGCAGCTGCTGCTGATCGTGCGCGCCGGTGCGATCGACGAGCGCGTACTCGAACACCCACCCGACCCCCGTCGCGTCGGGTCCGAGCCGCGGCGTCGCGCCGGCGGGCATCCGGGCCTGCACCTGATTGAGGTACTCGAGGACCCGGCTGCGCGCCCAGTAGAGATCGGTGCCGTCGTCGAAGATCACGTAGATGAACGACATCCCGAACATCGACTGGCCGCGCACGTACTTCACGCCGGGTGCGGCGACGAGGGCCGACGAGATCGGGTACGTGATCTGATCCTCGACGAGGTCGGGGCTCCGCCCCATCCACTCGGTGTAGATGATCACCTGGGCGTCGGAGAGATCCGGGATCGCGTCGAGCGGCGCGCGGCGCAGCGACAGCCAGCCCCACACCGCGAGCCCGGCGACGAGCACGATCGTGATCAACGGATTCCGCGCGCTCCCGGCGATGATCGCGCCGATCACGCCCGCGCGTGGTGGCTCAGCGCCCCGCACTGCCACCCTCCCACAGCGCCCCGGCGCGGACGCGACTCTCGGCCGCGACGAGGAAGTTCCCGGAGGTCACGATCACGTCGCCCTCGGCGAGGCCGCTGACGACCTCCACCGATTCGCCCGCGCGGGCGCCGAGCGTGACCTCCCTGGGCACCAGGCGCCCCTCGCCCAGATCGACGAACACGAGCCGCCGCGGCCCGGTGTAGACCACGGCCGCGCTGGGGATCTGCAAACGGACCCCGAGCGGCAGCGTGAACGCGACGGTCGCGAACATGTCGGGCTTGAGCTCGAGGCCCTTGTTGGCGAGCGCGATCCGCACCCGGCCCGTGCGCGACGTCGGATCGAGGTATGGATAGACGAACGCGACCGTGCCGACGAGCGTGCGTCCCGGCAGGTAGGTCAGCGTGATCGTCGCCGCGCTGCCCTTGGTGATGCGCGCGAGGTCGGCCTCGAACACGTCGGCCTCGACCCAGATCTGATCGAGGTCGGCGATCCGGAACAGGCGCTGGCCCGCGGTCACCGCGTCGCCCTCGACGACGGCCTTCTCCAGGACGACCCCACCCGCGGGCGAGCGGAAGGGCATGCGCTCGAGCGGCGCGCCCTGCGCGACGATCGCGCGGAGCTGATCGTCGCCGATCCCGAGGAGTCGGAGCCGGGTCTCCCCGGCCTGGACGAGCGCCTCGCCGTGGAGCGCCGTGCGCGCGATCAGGTACTCCTGCTGCGCGGCGTAGAGCTCGGGGCTGTACAGGGTGAACAGGGTGTCGCCCCGGCCGACGTGCTGCCCGGTGGCGTTGACCTTGAGATCGGTCACGTAACCGCCGACCTTGAGCGTGACGTCGTGGAGCCGGGTCTCGTCGACGACGAGGCGACCCGCGGCCCGGACCTCGACGATCAACGGGGCGCGCACGACCTTCGCCGTGCGGATGCCGAGCGAGGCGCGCCGCCCCTCGTCGACGCGGATCGCGCCGGGCAGCTCCGGAACGGTCGACGACGTGGCCTCCCCGCCGAGGGGGGTGAGGCCCGCCGCACCGACGCGCAGCGCGTAGCGTGCGCGCGCCCCGCCGGTCGTCGACGTCACGCGGATCTCGACAGTCCAGCTCCCGCCCATCGGCAGGTCGAACGGGATCGTGTAGCGCCCCTCGCCGTCCTCGCGCGCGTCCGCGCCGCCGCGCATCTCCTGCATGCCGCCCATCGCCGGCATCACGTACTCCAGGTGGAGCGTCGCGCCGCGCACCGGCTGCCCGGTGGCGGTGCGCACGACGACGCGCGCGTGGTTGCCCAGCTCGCGCGGCGGATCGGGCTGCATCGCGGTCTCGATCGTCAGCGCCCCGGTGAACCACGCGATCAGCTCGTGCCGGTAGATCAGCGCCACGACCATCCCGATCGCGGCGAGGATCGCGGGGAGCGCGTGGACGCGTCGCGTCGGCGCCGTCACTGGCCACCTCCCGCGATGCGGCCCGACGCGCGATCGAGCGACGCGCGCTGGCGATCGAGCTCCGCGCGCGCCTGCTCGAGCCGCAGCTCGACGTCGCGCAGGCCGTGCTCCGCCATCACGACGGCCGCGAACGGGTTCTGGCCCACCGTGAAGCCCGCGATCGC
>JAPLLF010000907.1:1137-6131 GCA_026387715.1 Pseudomonadota bacterium | reverse complement strand
GACCGCGCCGAGGATCGCGAGGGCGTCGGCCTCGGTGCAGCCCGAAGTCCAGACGATCTGCGAGCTGCGGTCGCCGGTGGTGCGGTCGCCGAGCGCGGCGAGCAGGCGGACCCGGGCCGTCTCGATGTAGGTGCGCGCGGCGGCGCCCTGCGGATGAGCCGCGCTCGGGTTGCCCCACGCGGTCCGCATCACCTCGGTCATCAGGGCGACCACGTCGTCGGAGACGCGGGTCGAAGCAGCGTTATCGAGGTAGATGGTCATCGCCGCGGTAGATTGGCGCATGGACTCGGTCGGCGTCTACCTCCACTTTCCGTGGTGCCGACGGCATTGCCCGTACTGCGACTTCGCCATCGAGCTCGGGCCGCCGCCGCACGCCGCGTATGCCGACGCGGTGATTGCCGAGCTCGCGCGTCGTCGCGGCGAGGCGGAAGGTACGCTCGCCTCGATCTACTTCGGTGGCGGCACGCCGTCGCTGTGGGAGCCCGACGAGCTCGCGCGCGTGATCGACGCGATCCGGATCAGCTACGCCGCGACCGCGCCGGGGAAGGCGCCACGCGAGATCACGATCGAGGCGAACCCGGTCGACTGCACCGACGCCAAGCTGCGCGCGTGGCGCGCCGCCGGCATCGATCGCATCTCGATCGGCATCCAGTCGCACGAGCCCGAGGAGCTCGTCGTGCTCGGGCGCGATCATCGGTTCGGCGATGGCCCCGCGGCGCTCGCGCGCGTGCTCGCGTTCGGCGGCTTCACGGTCTCCGTCGACTTCATCCTGGGAACGCCGACCCGGCACGCGGCGCGGTCCTCGTGGTTGCCGGAGATCGTGGCGTCGCACGTGCCGCACCTGTCCGTCTACGAGCTCACGATCGAGGAGCGCACGCCGTTCGGTCGGATGGCGCGCGACGGCGAGCTGGTGCCGCGTGACGAGGACACGCTCTACGAGCTGTACGTCGAGGCCCACGAGCGGCTGACCACCGCGGGCTTCGAGCACTACGAGATCTCGAGCTTCGCCCGCCCGGGCAGGCGCGCGGTCCACAACAGCCTGTACTGGCAGGGGCGCCAGTTCCTCGGCCTCGGCGCGTCCGCCGCCTCGCTCGCCCACCACCCGGATGGCACGGCGAGCCGCGCGACCAACCCGCGTCGCTCGGTGGCGTACCTCGCGGGCGCTGCCGCGGAGGTCGTCCGCTACCAGGGCCTCGCGCAGCGGATCGCCCATCCCGAGGGGGAGCGGATCTGCCCGACGCTGCGGGGGTTCCTCATGGCCGATCGTGTTGCGGCGATGATCGGGTAAGCTGCACCCAAGTAGCCGCTGATGACCGACCTGCCGAGACGCTCACAAAAGATCCTCTATGCGGTCGTCACCGAGTACCTGCACGGTGGCGATGCGGTGGGATCGCGCACGGTCACCCGGCGTCACGACCTCGGGTTGTCGCCGGCGACGGTGCGCAACGTGATGGCCGACCTCGAGGAGATGGGGCTGCTCGAGCAGCGCCACTCGTCGGCCGGGCGCGTGCCCACGGCGACGGGCCTGCGGTTCTTCATCGACTCGATGCTCAAGGTCCGCGGCCTCACGGGGCGCGAGAAGGACGAGATCCGCGAGCGCGTCACCGCGCCGACGACCGAGGAGGTCGTCAATCGCGCGTCGCGGCTGCTCTCCGACCTGACCCAGCACGCGGCGGTGATCATCACGCCGGATCCGGATCACCAGCGCCTCGAGCGCATCCAGTTCGTGCCGCTGCGCGACGGCAAGCTGATCGCGGTCCTCGTCACCACCGACGGGCGCATCGAGAACCGGCTGCTGATGGAGGACGTCGACGTCGACCGCCTCGAGCGCGTCCACGGCTACCTCAACGCCCTGCTGTCGGGGATGACGCTCGACGAGGTGCGCGAGCGCGTGATCCGCGAGCTCGGCGACGACAAGAACCAGTACGACACGGCGGTCTCCGAGGCGCTGCGGCTCGGCCACGCGGTGTTCGTCGGGCACCCCGAGCGCTCCGCCGGCGTCGTGGTGTCGGGCCAGGCCAACCTGCTCGACGACACCCAGGCGCAGGATCGCATGCGCGAGCTCCTCCGCGCGCTCGAGGACAAGGAGGCGCTGATCCGCCTGCTCGATCGCACGAAGACCGCCGATGGCATCCAGGTGTTCCTGGGCGCCGAGACGGCGCAGGCCGCGCTGATGACCAGCTCGGTCGTCGCGGCGTCCTACGGGCCCGAGGATCGGCCGATCGGCGCCCTCGCGGTGATCGGTCCGATGCGGATGAACTACGGCAAGGTGATGTCGGTCGTCGACGTGACCGCGGATATCGTCACCGACCTGCTGCGCGAACTGGGAACGTAGCCTGGCGAGCGCGCGCGATCGTGGCTATGGTCGCCAGATGAGCGGTGATACGAACCCGGATGCGACAGCTGCGGTGAAGCCCGACGAGGCCGAGATTCCGGTCGAGGTCGACGCGCCGGCCGTCACGGCCGAGGCCGTCAAGATCGACCCCGTGGCCGAGCTCGAGCAGAAGCTCGCCGCCGCCGAGAAGGACAAGAAGGACAACTACGACAAGTACCTTCGCTCGGTCGCGGACCTCGAGAACCTGCGCAAGCGGCAGCGCCGCGAGCTCGAGGAGACCAAGCTCGAGACCAAGCAGAAGGTCCTCAAGGAGATGCTGCCGGTCGTCGACAACCTCGAGCGCGCGATCGAGCACGCGGGCGCCGGGGCGGGCGACGCGCCGAGCCCGATCGTCGAGGGCGTGCGGCTGGTGCTCCGCCAGTTCACGACCGCGTTCGAGCGTCTCGACGTCGTGCCGGTCGACGCCGACGGGCACCCGTTCGATCCGAACCTGCACGAGGCGATCTCCCAGCTCGAGAGCGACAAGCCGGCGGGGACGATCGTCCAGGTCCTCCAGCGCGGCTACAAGTCCGGCGACCGGCTGCTGCGGCCCGCGCTCGTCGTCGTCGCCAAGGCGAAGGCCGAGCCCATCCCCTCCGACTCATCCGACGCATCGCAAGGCTGATCGGTGGCACGCGTAATCGGGATCGATCTCGGGACGACGAACTCGTGCGTCGCCGTGATGGATGGCGACGCCGCGACGGTGATCGCGAACTCGGAAGGTTCGCGCACGACGCCGTCGGTGATCGGCTTCACGCAGAGCGGCGAGCGCCTCGTCGGCCAGGCGGCGCGCCGGCAGGCGCTGACCAACGCCGAGAACACGATCTACGCCGTGAAGCGGCTGATGGGCCGCAAGTTCGAGGACGACGAGGTGCAGCGGCACCTGCTGACGTGCCCGTACGAGGTCGTCGGCGGACCGAACGGCGATGCCTGCGTGCGCGTCCGCGGGCGCGATTACTCCCCCCCCGAGGTCTCGGCGCTGGTGCTCGGCAAGATGCGTCAGACCGCGGAGGACTGGCTCGGCGAGTCGGTCACCGAGGTGGTGCTCACGGTGCCGGCGTACTTCGACGACGCCCAGCGTCAGGCGACCAAGGACGCGGGGCGCATCGCCGGCCTCGACGTGCTCCGGATCGTCAACGAGCCGACCGCCGCGGCGCTGGCCTACGGGGTCGAGATCGAAGGCGCGCAGCGCGTCGCGGTCTATGACCTCGGCGGCGGCACGTTCGACATCTCGATCCTCGAGCTCGACAACGGCGTGTTCCGGGTCCGCTCAACCTCGGGCGACACGTTCCTCGGCGGCGAGGACTTCGACAACGCGATCGTCGAGGATCTGCTCGCGACGTTCGCGCAGGCCAACGGGGGGATGGATCTCCGGGGCGATCGCCTGGCGCTCCAGCGGCTCAAGGAAGCCGCCGAGCGCGCCAAGATCGAGCTCTCGAGCAGCTACCAGACCGAGATCAACCTGCCGTTCATCGCGGCCGGTGCGGACGGGCCGCGCCACCTGCAGACGATCATGGAGCGCCATCACCTCGAGGCGCTCGTCGAGCCGCTCGTCGTCAAGTCGCTTGAGCCGTGCAAGCGCGCGATGAAGGACGCCGGCCTCACGGCCCGCGACATCGACGTCGTGATCCTCGTCGGCGGGCAGACGCGGATGCCGCGCGTGCAGTCGCTCGTCGCCGACATGTTCGGCAAGGAGCCCAACCGACGGGTCAACCCCGACGAGGTCGTCGCGGTCGGCGCCGCGATCCAGGCGGGCGTGCTCACCGGTGAGGTGCAGGAGGTGCTGCTCCTCGACGTCACGCCGCTGTCGCTCGGCGTCGAGACCGCGGGTGGCGTGTTCACGCGGATCATCCCGCGCAACACCGCGTTGCCCACGCGCGCGACCGAGATCTTCTCGACCTCCATCGACAACCAGCCGTTCGTCAACGTCCACGTGCTGCAGGGCGAGCGCGAGATGGCGGCCGACAACAAGTCGCTCGCGAACTTCGAGCTCACCGGCATCCCCCCCGCGCCGCGAGGCGTCCCGAAGATCGAGGTCGCCTTCGACATCGACGCCGACGGCGTGCTGTCGGTGTCGGCGTACGACCACGGCACCCGTCGCAAGCAGAACATCACCGTCACGCCGACGACCGGGCTGTCGGAGTGGGACATCGAGCGGCTCGTCGGCGAGGGAGTGGAGATGGCCGACGCCGATCAGGTGCGGCGCCGCATCGTCGAGGCGCGCAACAAGGCCGAGGGCATCCTCTACTCGTCGGACAAGGCGATCGCCGAGTTCGGCACGCTGCTGCCCGAGGACGAGCTCGCCCAGCTCGTCGCCGAGATCGCGGATTGCCGGGCGTCGCTCGAGTCCGACGACGTCGACGTCGTGATCGACGCGTTGACCAGGCTGGAGGTCGCGGCGCAGCGGATCGGCGAGGCGATCTACGCCGCGGCCGAGCCCGACGCGGAAGGGCGGGGCTAGATGGCGAAGCGCAAGCGCGACTACTACGTGGTCCTCGGCGTGGCCCGCACGGCGAACGAGGCCGACATCAAGCGCGCGTTTCGCGAGCTCGCGCGCAAGCACCACCCGGACGTCGCCGTGGCGACGAGCGACGACCACGGCGAGCGGTTCCGCGAGATC
>JAPLLF010000907.1:0-1098 GCA_026387715.1 Pseudomonadota bacterium | reverse complement strand
GGTGGCCTCGCGTCGACGATCGGCGCCGCCGCCTCCGATCTGATCGGCAACCTGTTTCGCCAGCGAGCGGGCAAGCAGAAGGGCGGCGACGTCCGCTACACGCTCGAGGTCACCTTCGAGGAGGCCGCGTTCGGCTGCGAGAAGAAGATCACGCTCGCCGACGGCCGCGAGCTCACGATCGTGATCGGCGCCGGCACCAAGGACGGCGCGGTCAAGACGCTGCGCGGCGAGGGCGAGCCCGGCGCGAAGGGCGCCAAGGGGAGCTCGCCCGCCGGCGACCTGCACGTGATGATCCGCGTCGCCGAGCATGCGTTCCGGCGCGAGGGCTTCGACGTACACGCGCACATGGAGATCACGTTCAGCCAGGCGGCGCTCGGCGCGATCCTCGAGGTGCCGACGATCGATGGCATCGTCAAGATGCGGATCCCCGAGGGCACGCAACCGGGGCGCGTGTTCCGGATCCGCGGCAGGGGCATCCCGCAGGCCGCAGGCAAGACGTCGCCGCGGGGCGATCATCTGCTCGAGGTCCAGGTCGTGGTGCCGACCGAGTTGACCGCGCGGCAGCGCGAGCTGATCGAGGAGCTCGGGCGAACGACGAACGAGGACCACGCGCCCCCCGGCGGACGCAAGCGGCTCATCGATCGCGTCCGCTCGTTGCTCGACGAATGACCGGCTCACGCGCGCGCGCGTGCTCCCTCGCGATCGCGATCGCGGCGTGCGGCCCGAAGCCGACGTCGGCCTGGATCGAGCACGACAGCACGCCCAGCTCGCAGATCGGGCGGTCCCACGTCGAGCCGACGGCACGCCTGGGCACGTCCCCGCCCGTGGCGATCGACCTCACGCACCCCGACACGCTGGACGAGGCGAGCCTCGCCACGGCGCTCGCGCAGCTCGGTGAGCGCGCGCCCGCGGGCGTGCTCGCGCTGCGCGCGGCGCGGCTCGCGGCGCACCGCGGCGGCGACGCGGAGGCACGTGCATACCTGGCACGGGCCGCGACCGCCGCCGACGCGCCGGGGCTCCGCGCCGAGATCACGACGCTCGCCAAGCTGGTCGCGTCGCCACCCGTCGATCCGGCCGTCGGGATCGCCGTGCTGTTGC
>JAPLLF010000532.1 GCA_026387715.1 Pseudomonadota bacterium | reverse complement strand
CGAGGAGCAGGTCGAGGTCGCGCTCGATCAGCGCGCTCTTCGTGATGATCGCGACCGGGTTGCGATACGCGACGCACACCTCGAGGCACTGCCGCGTGAGCTGGAGGTCGCGCTCGACCGCCTGGTAGCAGTCGGTGACGCCGGAGAACATCACCAGCTCGCCGCGCCACGACGGCTTGTCGAACGCCGCGCGCAGCAGCGCCGCGGCCTGCCGCTTGACGACGATCTTGGTGTCGAAGTCGGTGCCCGCGCCGAGGTCTAGGTACTCGTGCGTCGGCCGTGCAAAGCAGTAGGCACATGCATGAAGGCAGCCCCGGTACGGGTTGGCGCTCCACGAGAACGGCAGGTCGGGCGAGTCGTTCGCTGACAGGATCGACCGCGCGTGATCCTCGAGCAGCGTGACCTGCGCGGGCGGCGGGCCCTCGCCGGGGTCGTAGCGGACGACGTGATCGACGAAGCGGCTGACCGGGTTGTCGACGGCGCGACCCTTCACTCCTCGAGTATACTGAAGATCTGTTCAGTCGTCGATGGCGGCAGCGGCCTGGCGGCGGCACACGCGATCGCCTCGGGCACGTGCTCGCGCCGGTGCAGGCGCGGCAGGGCCGCGGTGATCCCCGCGTGATCGATCACCCAGCGGATCGCGAGCTCGGCGACCGAGAACGCGAGCGGATCGACGACCCGCGGGACGTTGACCGTCGTAGACGCGGCCGGTGGCGTGCGCTCGACGAGCGCTCCGAGCTTCGCGATCTGGACCGCGACCGCCTCGAGATCGAGGCCGCGGCGATCGTCGTGGAGCGCGAGCTTGGCGCCCGGGCCGAGCAGGCCGCCGAGGGTGCCGCCCGCGAGCGGCCGGCGCGCGAGCACCGGCAGCTTGTCCTCGATCGCACGCGCGACGATCGCTTCCGAGGCGCGATCGGACAGCGACAGCGCGACGACGATCGCCGCGAACGGCTCGCCGAACGTGCGCGGCGGACCGGCGGGCGCGGCCGGCGCCGCGACGTCGGGGATGAACAGCCCGCCGCGCGTCATCGAGAACCCGGCGTCGATGTTCGGCGGCGGCGCGACCGGCTCCACGGCGAACGACGCGTCGGGGATGGCGGCCCACGCGATCACCTTGCCCTCGCGGATGAGCCGCGCGCAGGTGCCCGCGAGCTCGGGCCACGCGGTCGTCGCGAGCTGCGCCCGCGAGATCGGGAGCTGGACCAGCGGCAGGGCGTCGAGCCGGAACGCGCGCAGCGAGCGCTCGACCTGGATTTGGAGCTCGCGCGGATCGGTCGTGTTCACCCGCGACGTCGCGACCACGCGATCGCGCGCGCGGTGGCTGCGGATGGTCTCGCCGACGAACTTCTCGGCGTCCTCCTCGGCGGCGACGTCGAACAGCGTGAGGCCGAGCTCGATCGCGTCGTCGAGCGCGCGCAGGAAGTCCCGGTAGTCGATCCCGCGGAGCGCCGCGATCGCCGGCGACACGTCGCCGACCCCGACGACGGACACCGCGGGGAGGTCGCTCGCGATCGTGCGGGTGCGCATCGCCGACATCCTACGACACATGATCCGGACCTCGAGCCATCCCGCAGCGCTCGTCGGTAGTCAGGGCGCTCGGGTGTTGTTTGGCGTGCCTGGGCGGTGTTAGATGCGGGGCTACATGACGTTTCCTGTCGGTTCGTCCATCCCTCGCGTCGATGGACTGGCCAAGGTCACCGGACGCGCCCTCTACCTCGACGACCTCCACGTCGCCGGCGTCTGGCACGGCGCGACCGTGCGGTCGCAGATCGCGCACGGGGTGCTCGAGCGCATCGAGCTCGATCCGGCGTTCGACTGGAGCCAGGTCGTCGTCGCCACCGCGGCCGACATCCTCAAGCTCGGCGGCAAGAACGTGATCACGCTGATCGAGGACGATCAGCCGGCGCTCGTCGCGATCGGCGCGCACGTCATGCACGTCGACGAGGCGATCGCGATCGTCGCCGCGCCCACGCGCGCGCTGGCGTTCGCCGCCAAGCGGCACATCAAGCCGATCGTGCGGCCGCTGCCGGCGGTGTTCGACATGGACACCGCGCTCGCCGGGCAGACCGTGCTGTACGGCACCGACAACGTGTTCAAGAAGTTCCAGATCCGCAAGGGCCACCAGACCGACGCCGAGCTCGACGCCGCGTTCGCGAGCGCCGCGCACGTCATCGAGGGCGTGTACTGGACGTCGGCGCAGGAGCAGATGTACATCGAGCCGCAGGCGATGCTCGCCGAGTGGCGGACCGAGCCCGACGGCCGCGAGAAGTGCTTCCTCGTCGGGTCGATGCAGTGCCCGTACTACGTGCACAAGGCGATGAAGGTGTTCCTCGGCTGCGACGCCGAGCACGTCGTCGTCAACCAGTCGGTGACCGGCGGCGGGTTCGGTGGCAAGGAGGAGTACCCGTCGATGCTCGCCGCGCACTGCGCGGTGATCGCGAAGGTCGCCGGGCGCGCGGTGAAGATCACGTACGACCGCGACGAGGACATCGCCGCGACGACCAAGCGCCACCCCGCGCGCACCCGCAGCCGCATGGCGGTCGACGCGCAGGGTGAGATCCTCGCGATCGACGTCGACTGCGTGATGGACGGCGGCGCGTACCTCACGCTGTCGCCCGTCGTGCTGTCGCGCGGCGTGCTCCACGCGGCGGGGCCGTATCGCTGCCCGGTCACGCGCGTCCGCGGGCGCGTCGTCGCCACCAACCACCCGCCGCACGGGGCGTTCCGCGGGTTCGGCGCGCCCCAGACGACGTTCGCGTACGAGCGCCAGCTCCAGAAGCTCGCGCGGCTCCGCGGCGAGGATCCGCTCGCGCTGCGCAAGCGCCTCGCGCTCCGCTCGGGCGACACGACGTCGACGGGCCAGCTGCTCGGGGCGTCGGTCGGTACCGACGAGGTGCTCGCGGCGATCGCGAGCTGCGCGGGGGCGCCGCCGGTGTCGACCGCGACGATCCGGCGCGGCCGCGGCGTGTGCTTCTACTTCCACGGCGCGGGGTTCACGGGCTCCGGTGAGGTGCGCCTCGCGGGCCGCGCGCAGGTGGCCGCGCTGCCGAGCGGTCGGTTCGAGGTGCGCTCGAGCTCGACCGACATCGGCCAGGGCGCGATCACGATGTTCGTGCAGATCGCGGCGGCGTCGCTCGGCGTGTCGCCGGACCTGATCGACGTGCTCGATCCGTCGACGGCCAAGGTGCCCGACAGCGGGCCGACGGTGGCGAGCCGCACGTGCATGGTCGTCGGCTCGCTCGTCGATCAGGCGGCGGCGCAGCTCCGGCTCGACATGGCGAGCTGGGATCGCACCACCGAGCTGGTCGTCACCAAGCAGTACCACCCGCCGCCGGGCATCGAGTTCGACGACACGACCTACACCGGCGCGGCGTACCCGGTGTACGGCTGGGGCGCGTGCCTCGTCGACGTGTCGGTCGATCTCGACACCTACGAGGTCCGCATCGATCGCTGCGTGCAGGCGATCGACGTCGGCAAGGCGATCAACCCGGTCATCGTGAAGGGCCAGATCGAGGGCGGCACGCTGCAGGCGCTCGGCTGGGCCGTGCTCGAGAACATCGTGTACCGCGAGGGCCGCGTGATGAACGCGAACATGACGAACTGCATCGTGCCGACGTTCGCCGACGCGCCGGACCTCGAGACGATCCTCGTCGAGGTGCCGTATCCGTTCGGGCCGAGCGGCGCCAAGGGCGTCGGCGAGATCCCGATGGACGGGCCCGCCGCGGCGGTCGCCAACGCCGTCGAGGACGCGCTCGGGTGCGCGTTCGATTCGATCCCGCTCCTTCCCGAGGTCATCGCGGCGAGCCGCGCGAATTGGAGGCTGTCGTGAACATCGTCCTCGAGATCAACGGCGTCACGCGCGAGGTGGACGTCACGCCGTGGAAGCGCCTGCTCGACGTGCTGCGTGAAGACCTGGAGCTCACCGGCACGAAGGAGGGCTGCGGCGAGGGCGAGTGCGGCGCGTGCTCCGTGATGCTCGACGGTGAGGTGGTCAACGCGTGCATGGTCGCGATCGGCCAGTGCCACGGCCGGTCGGTGCGCACCGTCGAGGGGCTCGCCAGCGGTGACGTGCTCAGCAGCGTGCAGCGCGCGCTGGTCGCCTGCGGCGGCGCGCAGTGCGGCATCTGCACGCCTGGCATGATCATGGCGGCCTGCACGCTCAAAGAAGGCTGCTCGCGCGACGAGATCAGGACGGCACTGGCCGGCAACCTGTGCCGCTGCACCGGCTACATCAGCA
>JAPLLF010001011.1 GCA_026387715.1 Pseudomonadota bacterium | reverse complement strand
AGCTTCGCCAGATCGACGACCCCCGGGGCATCGTCCGGGAGCAGGTCCGTGAGATCCGCAAGGAGCGGCAGGTGAAACACGATGAGCCATCCCGCGACCGCGAAAGCGAGGAGGTGCCCGAGGACGATCGCGCGGGTATGGCGACCGAGCCAGGCGACGTACCGGCGTGCGGCCGGGTTCGGGATCACGATCCGGTCACCCCCTGAGCGCGCACCGCATCCCACCGTGCCACCATCGCATCGCGCGCGTTGCGCGCGACCGTCTCGCGCATCGGCGAATGCAGGACCTCGCGGAGCGTCGCAGCAAGCGAGGCAGCGTTCGGCGCGTAGCGATAGCCGGTGCGCCCGTGATGAACGACCTCGGTGATGGCCGATCCTTCAGGAACGAGCACCGAGATCCCGCTCGCCATCGCCTCCATCGTGACGAGCCCGAGCGTGTCGATCGTGCTCGCGAACACGAAGGCACTGGCGCTCGCGTACAGCCGACGAAGCGTCTCCCCCTGCTGCGCTCCAACGAACACGACCCACGGGCGCCGGGCGCAAGAAGCCTCCAAGGTCGCGCGCTCGGGACCATCTCCGACGATCACGAGCACGGGACGCACGGGGAGATCACCGAGAAGATCGAGCGCTTCGATCATGAGCGGCAGGTTCTTCTCGCGGGACAGCCGACTCACGCTGAGGAGGATCGGGCCGCGGTCGACGACCCCGAGGGACGGATAGATCGAGGTCGACGCGTAGGACGGCGAGAAGTCGTCCGGATCGATCGCCACGGACACGATCTCGATCGCCTTCGCCGAGATACCGAGCTCGAGCAGCCGATCACGCGATGCCGACGACATCGCGAACACGCGATCGACCGCCCCGTAGAACCAGCGGACGACCTGGCTCGCGACCCCGTGCACCATCGAGTTCTCGGTGAGCAGACGAGACAACTCCGGCAGTTCGGTGTGGTAGCTCGCCGAGGTGGGGAGGTTCAGGAGACGCGCCGCGGCGAGGCCAACGATGCCCATCGGGCCCGGCGTGGCGAGCTCGACATGCGTGATGTCGTTGCGCCAGAGCCAATCGATCGTTCCGAGGATCGACGGCACGTAGAACGACATCCCCTCGTAGATCGCGGTCGCACAGGTCGACGTCGATTCGAGCGGAAGGTACGCCGCGGCGTCGCTCGCCGAGCACGGCGGACGCGGGCCGCAATAGGGGATGCGAACGTCGCGCCCCTCGGAGATCGCGCTGCGAACCATGCGACGAATGGACATCGCGACGCCGTCGAGCTGCTCGAGGGAGTCCGAGAACACGGCGAGGCGAGGCGATGCCCGGGGCACGGACGACGCCGACCATCGGGCGAGCACCTCGCGTGCCTGCTGGCGCTGCTTGCCGAAGTGCCGAGCCGCGAACAGAAATGGCGCGACCGATGCCGCGGATCCCGCGAGATCGCGCACGCCGCCCATCAGCCGGTACATGTCGAGATCGCCCAGCCCGTCGACGAGCTCGTCGAGCGCGTGGCCGACGAGGCCATCGTGCACGCGGCGAATCGCGTCCATCGCGCGCGCGTCGGAGGCGTCGTCCACGCCGTCGGTCGCGAGCGGATCGACCGCCGGTCCGAGGTTGCTGTGCGCGCGCGCCGCGCCGGCGAGCAGGCTGCGCACGAACTCTCCCCGCATGCCGGTCGGGGGCTCGGCTCCGCGCTCCCGCCCGCCGATGACATCGATGAGATCGACGAACGGGTCGCGATAGTCCGCGCGCTCGGCGGTGCGTGCCGACAGGAAGCCGTAGGCGACGCGACTCGCGGTCAGGTGGATGACGTTGAGATCGGCCTGTCTCCCGCAACACCGTGCCTCGCCCACCTCGATCGCGGCGAGGAAGTCCGACGGCGACAACCGGCCCCGATCGACGGCGGTGCTGCAGGAGGCTCCGTGGCGCAACCCGTGATCGTCCGACCCCGCGACGAGGACGTGACGTCCGACGTGCGCGTCGAGGACGACCGGGTGCCGCGCGGCGATGCCCGCGAGCGAGCGCTCGTCGAGGCTCGCGACGAGCGCGTGCAGATCGTCTGCGAGCGCGCGATCGGACAGGCCGTTGACCCCCTCGAGAATCGGAAACAGCACGAGGCACTGCTCGAGGGTCGCGACCGAGAGTCGATGATTCGGGCTCACGAGCGGATGGGCGCATGCGTGCACGATCCGCTCGCGCCGCAGCAACTCGACGAGCGCGTACACATCGGACCGAGCTGCCTGGATCCGATCGTGCTGCGCAGCGGTGATGTTCCACGTGAGGACGTGCACCTGAGCGCCGTCGGGAAACGTCGTCGTGACCTCCTCCGACAGAAAGAAGTCCGGTCGATCGATCAACGTCAGACCTCCCGCGATCGTGTCGTGATCCGTCAGCGTGACCAGGCTCATGCCTCGGCGCTTGCACGATTCGTACTGCGCGATGGGATCGGCGTAGCTCTCCGGGCATCCGAAGTTCAGCGAGTACCACTCGTCGTTTGCCGACGAGGCGCTCGAGTGCAGATGCAGGTCGCAAACGGTTACTTCCACTTTGTTGAGTGGGCTCCGCAGCGGTGAATCCTTCGCGCCCGAAGGTTAAGATCTGGTTAGCTTCGTGATCGCAGGGGAGGACGAGGTCATCCACGAGGTCGAGGTTGGCCAGTCTTAACGTTTGACCGCGAAGGGTTTGCCCGCGAGCGGCGACTCACGCGGATGGAACGATTCGCCGGCCTGCTCGCGCTTGGCGCGTGCATCTCGCCAACGGACGAGCGACCGATCACGTTCGATGTGATCCAGCTCGAGATCCTGGCGCCGAGCTGTGGCGTGGTGCAGTGCCATTCGTCGACGACGCGATTCCAGGGCTACGTGTTCGATTCGTTCGACGAATCGCGGCGATCACTGCGCAACCTGATCGTTCCGGATAGCAACGGGGTGTTCGGCCTCGTCCAGGTGATGACGCGATCGTCGACACGCATGCCGATCGATGCCCCGCTCCCTCACGACGATCTGGTGCTGATCGAGTCGTGGCTCGAGATGGACACCCCCGGCCTGTGAAGGCGTTCGTCGTCCTCCTGCTCGCGTGTCGGATCGCACACGCGTATCCGCAATACCAACTCGCACGCGATGCGACCTGCACGGGATGCCACCTGGCACCGGATGGCGGCGGGTTGCTCAACGAGAACGGGCTCGTCGTCGCCGAGTCGACCGCGTGGAAGGACGGCGACGGCTCGTTCATGTTCGGCATGCGCAAGCCCGCGTGGCTGTCGCTCGGTGGTGACCTCCGGGGTGCCACGGGAGCAGCGTTCATCGGCGAGGTCGAGCCCGTCGCGTTCCCGATGCAGGCGGAGGTCGCCGCGAACGCCTCCTCGCACGGGTTCACGCTCCATGCCGTCGGTGGGCTCCGGTCGCCGCAGGACCAGGGGTCGCCCCTGCACGTGCTGTGGTCGCGCGAGCACTACGTGATGTGGCAGTCGGGCAGCGTCTACCTTCGCGCCGGTCGCTTCGAACCGACGTACGGCTTGCGTCTCGCGGAGCACGTCGACTACACCCAGCGCTACGGTGGCCGGCCGCTGTTCGGCGAGGTCTACGGCGTCGCAGCGTCGTACGTCGCGCCGAGCTTCGAGATTCACGCGACCGGCTATGTCCACGATTCGTTGACCGGTGCGTCCGTCGAACACGGCGACGGCGCGGCGGCGTACGGCGAGGTTCGCGTCGGCGATCACGCCGCGATCGGCGTCGAAGGCAAGATCTCGACGACCAGCGAGATCACCAAGTCGTACGGTGGGATCACCGCAAAGCTCTATCTCCAGCGTGTCGACGTGATGCTCCAGGGCGAAATCGAGGTCATCCGCGATCACGTCCACCTCGATGCCGGCGATCGCGTGACGCAGTTCATCGGCTACGTGCTCGCATCGAAGGAGCTCGGCGCCGGGCTCCTCCTCGATGTCGGCGCCGGTCACTTCACCGAGGACACCCGTGCGATGGGGCTCGATCGCGATTGTCTCGACGCGAACCTCCACTGGTTCGTCACGCCGCACCTCGAGGGCAGCGTCACGACACGGCTCGAACTGATCGATCGCGGCTCCGGTGGCCGTGGTGGATACGCACTGCTTCAGGCGCATTACCGATTGTGAAAGAACCATGCCGATCAACTACCGAATCCTCACGTCTCTATGCCTCACCGCGGGCGCGTGCTCGTCGTCGAACACGAGCCCCCCGGACGTCGGCCCCATCGCCGCGACGGCGATCACCGGGACGCTCGGCGATCTTGGCCCCGTGCAGGCCACGGTGTCATCGCTGATGATCTCGAACAGCGGCGAGACGCTGATCTATCTCAGCTCCGCGACGCTGACCTGCGAGCAACTCGCGGTGTCGCGCTGGCTGGGCAGCGCCACCGCAGACTCGCAGGTCATCGAGCTCATCGTCGCGGGAACACCGTCGACCTCGACCTCGTATCCCGTCCCACCAGGCGAGGTCAACTTCGCGCAGGGCGGCAAGTCCTCGGCGACGGAGACGAGCGCAGATTCGGGATCGATCGCGTTCTCGAGGTTCGACGCGAACGCCTCCATCGAGGGCACCGTATCGGCGAAGTACGGTTCGAATCACATCACCGGCGTGTTCAAGGCGACGTTCTGCCCGAATGGCCAGGGCTACTGATGCGGACCCAACTCGCGATCGTCCCCATGCTCGCGTTCGCCGCGTGTCACTCGAACGCGAACGGACCCGACGCAGAACTCGATGCGCCGCACACCGCCACGACGGGCACGGTCGAGCGCGGCGAGTAACTCGTCGATCACGTGCTCGTGTGCGGCGTCTGCCACACGCCGAACGGCCCCGACGGCAAGCCCGATCTCACGAAGTATCTCGCCGGTAGTCGGTCCTACGACTTCACGGATGTCGACGGCACGATCGTGACCGTCAACGCGGAGAACCTGACCTCGCATAACCCCGAGGGACTCGCGACGTGGACCGACGAGCAGATCCGGACCGCGCTGACCCACGGCATCGACGACGAGAAGAAGTCCCTGTACCCGATCATGCCCTACCCCGAGTACTCGAACCTCACCCGGATGGATGTCGACTCGGTCATCCAGTACCTCCGGACGATCCCACCGAACGACAACGTCGTCGCCGCCGACTTTCCGTACTTCGATCAATCCGATCCGGCGCCACCCGTCGATGGGACGAGGGTGCCGCACACGACGTTGCCGTCGACAGATCCAAACTTCGCGGCGGCGGAACGCGGGCGTTACCTCGCGACCGTCGCGTGCCTCAACTGCCACACGGAACAGGTCTCGGCGGACGTTCCAGATCTGACGAAGGCGTTCGCGGGCGGCAAGAAGTATACGTTCGTGCGCGGCGCCCCGGAGCACACCTCGGTCAACCTGCCGGCCGGGTCTTCTGCAACACGCATCCCGGCGGTCCGGAGCTGCTGGGCAAGATGGTGGACGGCGACGTCCGCGACATCGCGACCTACCTCCATACGCTGCCACCGATCAGCAACGGCCCTTTTCAGTGCCTGCCCTGATCGTGAAGCGGATGATGGCCCTCGCGTTGCTCGTCGCCGGCTGCGCGACGCAAGCACCCGAGCCTGCGGGGCCGCCGACGTTCACGGCGATCTACGAGATGCTGTATCCGCGGGCGACGAAGTATCAGTGCAACTTCTGTCACGGGCTTCCGGCAAACGAGAAGAGTAACGGCATGCTCTCGACGGGGATGGATCAGGCGACCGCCTATACCGCGCTCGTCGGCATGCCGTCGACCGGCGCGATGTGTCAAGGTCTCGTGCTCGTGACGCCCGGCGATCCTGACGCGAGCCTGTGGTTCCAGAAGTTCTTCGATCCACCGTGCGGCGATCGCATGCCACTCGCCGGCGCCAAGCTCAACGCCGCCCAACTCGATCAGGTCCGCACCTGGATCCTCGAAGGAGCGCAGGACAACTGATGCGGATCGTCGCCCTCACCCTGCTCGCCGCGTGTTCGGCCGATCCGCCCGCGTGTCTGGAACCGGACACCGGCCTTCCGTCTGACGTGTATTGCACGGGGCTCTACGTCGAGCACGATGTCCAGAAGATCGCCCCCGACGTGCTGCCGTACACGCCCGGCGTCGTGTTGTGGAGCGACGGCGCCGAGAAGCAACGGTTTCTGTCGTTGCCGAAGGATGGCGTGATCGACACCTCCAACTTCGACGCGTGGTCGTTTCCCGCGGGGACGAAGGCGTTCAAGGAGTTTCGCGTCGACGGCGCGCTCGTCGAGACGCGCATGTTGCGCAAGCGCGACGACGGCATCTGGGATGCCGGCACGTACGTGTGGGACGACAAAGGCAACGCGACGTTGAACGCGGATCCGCACGGGATCATCCTGCCGAGCGGCTACGAGATCCCCACGCAGAAGGACTGCGACAAATGCCACCACGGCGGCGCTGACGAGCTCCTCGGCGTCGAGGCGGTCGCGCTCGCGTTGCCGACGGCGCAGGGGCTCACGTTGACCGAGCTCGCGGCGCGCGGCGCGCTCAGCGCGCCACCCGCGAGCACGACGATCTCACTCCCCGAGGACGCGACGGGAAAGGCCGGCGCTGCCCTCGGCTTCCTCCACGCGAACTGCGGCATGTGTTGCCATTCGGAGCGCGGACTCGGGGAGGAGACCCAGCTACGGATGAGGCTCCGTGCGTCGGAGTTCTTTCCATCCCGTACGCCGATCGAGATGATCGACAGCTACCTCGCCACGGTGAACCAGCCGCCGACGACGGCCTCG
>JAPLLF010000185.1 GCA_026387715.1 Pseudomonadota bacterium | reverse complement strand
CCGACGCGAGGCGCTGCGACAGCTCGGTCTCCGCGGGGACCGACTCGGAGAACCCGGCGAGGGCGGCGTCGAGCGCGTCGTCGGTCGCCCACGTGACGTCGATCTCGGGCTCCTCGACGACCTGCGCCGGGGCACGGCGCTGGGCCAGCGCCGGCACGGCCTGCTGGGTCGAGACCTCGTACGGCAGCGTGATCTGCTGCGCCGACAGGCGCTGCTTCGGCGCGGCCGGCGCGACGAACTGGGTCACCGCGGGCGTGAACACGACCGCGTTCTTGTGCGCGTTCTCGAAGCCGGTCGCGATCACGGTGATGCGGACCTCCTCCGACAGGTTCGGATCGATCACCGAGCCGAAGATGATGTTCGCGTCCTCGTGCGCGGCCTTGTGGATCAGCGTCGAGGCCTCGTTGACCTCGTGCAGCGTGAGATCCGGTCCGCCGGTGATGTTGATGAGGATGCCCTTGGCACCCTCGATCGAGACGTCCTCGAGCAGCGGCGAGCTGATCGCCGTCTCGGCGGCCTCGAGCGCGCGCTTCTTGCCGGTGCCGATGCCGGTGCCCATGAGCGCGCGGCCGGTGCCGCTCATGATCGTGCGCACGTCGGCGAAGTCGACGTTGATCAGGCCCGGGACGGTCATCAGATCGCTGATGCCCTGCACCGCGTTGAGCAGCACCGAGTCGGCCTTGCGGAACGCCTCGACCATCGAGGTGTTCATGCCGACGAGGCCGAGCAGGCGGTTGTTCGGGATCACGATGAGCGTGTCCACCGCGGCGCCGAGGCGATCGATACCCTCGACGGCCTGGCGGCTGCGCTTCTTGCCTTCGAACTCGAACGGCTTGGTGACGACGCCGACCGTGAGGGCCCCGCAGTCGCGGGCGATCTGCGCGATGACCGGCGCGGCGCCGGTGCCGGTGCCGCCGCCCATACCGGCGGTCACGAACACCATGTCGGCGCCCGAGATCAGATCGGCGATCTGCTGCATCGACTCTTCGGCCGAGCGGCGACCCACGTCGGGGTTGGCGCCGGCGCCGAGCCCCTTGGTCAGCGTGTTGCCCAGCTGGATCTTGTGGGGGGCCATGTTGGCCTCGAGGGCCTGCATGTCCGTGTTGGCGACCACGAACTCGACGCCGTCGAGATTGCCGCTGATCATGGTGTTGACGGCGTTCCCGCCGCCACCGCCTACGCCGATGACCAAGATCTTTGCGTGACTGACGTCGTCGAATTCGATGAGTGCCATGGATTCGTTTCCCCTCTGGTGACCCATATGCGAGTCAGTGATCGGTTCGGGCAACTTTTCGATCGAGATTCTTGCGATCTCCGATCGATTAAAAACATTTATGGTCGCGGCCCCGCCGCGACCACCGAGAACACCGTTAGAACATCAGAACATCTTGGCGAGCTGGCCCCACGCGCGGCGGAACATGCTCCCGCGCTCGTCGGACTGCCGCGCGCTCTGCAGCTGCACGCGCTGACCCTGCTCGGCCCCGAACATCACGAGGCCGACGCCGGTCGAGTAGCACGGGGACCGCACGACGTCGACGAGCCCGCCGATCTTCGTCGGCAACCCGCGGCGCGTGGGCAGGCCGAGCACGTGCTCGGCCATCTCCGTCATGCCGTCCATGATCGCCGCGCCGCCGGTCAGCACGATGCCGCCAGCGATCGCGTCGAAGTACCCCGAGCGCACGAGGTTCTGCTTCACGAACTCGAAGATCTCCTCGTCGCGCCGGTCCTTGATCAGTGCGACCCGCAGGGCGGCGCGCAGCTGTTCCTTGTCGACCATCATCCCGGGCTGCGCGGCGCACGCCATCGCGTCGAGGGCCTCCGGGATGGAGATCCGGACGCCGCGCAGGCGC
>JAPLLF010001167.1 GCA_026387715.1 Pseudomonadota bacterium | reverse complement strand
CATCGCCGCGATCGCGGTCTCGGTCGTGGCGAACGCGGTCAACAGGATCACCTCGGGATCGACCGCGACCGGCGTCGTCCCCGGGACGAGCGCCCGCCGCACGCCGCCACCCTTGATGAGCTTGAGGAGGCCGAGACCATCGACCTCGCCGGGCATCTTGAGGTCGGTGATGACGAGGTCGAACGCGTGGTCGCGCAGCTTGTCGAGCGCCGCCTTGCCGCTGTCGGCGACGACCACCTCGTACTTGCTCCGGCGCAAACAGATCGCGAGGAACTCACGCATCGACTGCTCGTCATCAACGACGAGGATCTTGCCCACGACCCGACTATGACACGATCGGTCCCGCTACGATCGCGGCCCGAGGGCCCGTGCGATCGCGAAGGCCTCCTGGGCCTGATCGTGCCGTCCCGAGCGGTCGAGCGCGCGCCCGATCACGCGCCACGTCACCGCGTAGCGCTCGTGCGCCGCGGTCGCGAAGTCGTCATCCACCCCGGGCAGCTCGTAGCCGACGTCGAACTTCTCGAACACGGCCTTGTTGTCCGCGAACACCTGCTCGATGGCGGGGGGTGGGGTGCCGCGTGGCAAGACCCGGAACACCGTGCCGTACGGATACGAGGGCAACGAGGTGAGGGCGTTACGCTGCGACTCGTCCACGAACACCGCACGCCCCGCGGCGAGCTGCTGCTCGACGAAGCCAAGGCTTCCCCCTGCCGCGACCGCCGCCACTTGCCCACCCGATCGTCCCAGCCGCGCGGCGATGTACTGGTGATAGGACGACGACGTCATCGTCGGCCACGCGACCAGGACGACGTCCGGGCGAACTCCTTCGCGCACCTGGAGGTACTGGCCACCGAACATCATCACGTCCTGGGAATGGATCACCACGGCCTCGGGTGGCAACGCCCGCAACAGGTTCGCGATCGAGGTCTCCGTCGCGGGTGAGTGAACCGCCGCCAGGTGCGGCAACCGGAGCGCCGCGGACGTGACGACCGCGACACTCGCGACGAGCCACGCGCCGAACACCGGCACGCGCACCCGTCGAGCGATCATCCCTCCTGCCCAGTCCAGCGCACACGCGACCGCAGGAGCCAGGAGGATCGCCGGGAGCAGGTGAAACCGCCGTGCGACGTAGGGGCCGAACCCGACGAGGGGGACGTTGAAACGCAACGTGAGGAGCGGCCCCGCGACGAGGAACGTGCCCCCCAGGAGGATCCACGCCAGCCGGGATTCGCCTGTCGCGGCGGGCCAGATCCCGCGAGCCACCCACCATCCCAACCCACCAGCGAGCGGGAGCCACCACCACATCCCCCCGATCGTCGCCGCGAACAGCGCGAGGTTGCCCGCCACATCGACGTGGGAGCCGTGGCTGGCGAACGCCCCCGGACCGCCGTAGTCCATGCGCAAGAAGTGATGAAGGACGTCGCCGAACGAGCTCGGGTTGCCCCATCCGAGGCCGTCGTCGGGTGGCACGAGCAGATACAGGTACGGAAGCAGTCCGATCGCGAACGCGCCGAGCGCGCCGAGGATCACGAGCGGCTTTCGAGTCGTCGTTTCGCGCAGCCCACGAACCGCGCCGAGCGTGCCGAGCCCGACCAGGAGCCCGCAGGTCAGGTGATCCGACAGCCCGAGCCCGGCAACCGCCGCGAGCGCGATCGTCCGGCGCGCGCCGCGCAGCGGCCCTGCGGTCGCGACCAGCCACAGGATCGTCGCCACGACGAGTTGGTTCAACGCGAAGACCTCCGCCGAGGTCGAGGTGCCCATCACGATCGGCGCGGTCGCGTACATCCCTGCGGCGAGCGTCGCGGCCAGTGGGGAAGCACCCCACGCTCGACATGCGCGATGGAGCACCCACACGCCGAGCACGCCGAGGACCGCGGTCCCGATCGCCGAGGTATGCGCGATCGAGCTCCCAGGGATCCACGCCGTCGCGCGGAGCCACAGGAGGTATAGCGGATAGCCAGGCGGATGTGCCGCGCCGCTCCTCCCGGCCAGCGCCGCGAACTCCGCGTTGTCCCCGTCGACGATGTAGGGAGATGAAGTCGCCACGTACAGGATCGCGACCGCGATCGTGAGCCCCACGCGAGAACGTCGGTCGTAGGCCTCGGTCATGGACGCGCATTGTCACCCGATCGACCCGATCGACAATATGGGGCACCTCCCAGTGACGAGAATTGTCACCGGCACCTGGCGACCTGCCTGTTCCAGCCGGCGAGGCCGATCCAGGCTTGGCGTGGCGGTTGCTCTAGGGTCTATCCGTCCTCGCAACGCTGGCGAGACCAGTTCCAGACCCTCACCAAGGACCTTCCGTTGAACAAGATGATGAACCTCAAGAAGGCGCTCGCTGCCAAGCAGCCACGCGGCTTCACCCTGATCGAGCTCATGATCGTCGTCGCGATCATCGGGATCTTGGCCGCCGTCGCCATCCCGGCCTTCATGGACTACATGAAGAAGTCGAAGAAGACCGAGGCGTCTCTTCAGCTCAACAAGATCATGAAGAACAACAAGGTCGCCTACAACACGAACTCTTCGTACGTCACGTCGAACGGTGCGGCCCTTCCGGGTGCGGCTGGCGCGGCATGTAGCCAGGTGGGTCCTCCGGCGGGTAAGTTCCCGGTCGTCGCGACCTGGGCTGCTGACGTGGGGTGGTCGGCGCTCGACTTCCAGATCGACGAGCCGAACCTGTTCACCTACACCTACACGGGTGGCGCGACGGTCTCCAACGCAAAGGCCATCGGCGATCTCGATTGCGATGGCACCAAGATCACCTACACCCTCGATATGACGGCACCCGGTGGTAACGCCACCGCGTTGATCACCGAGCCTCTGCCCAACTCGGACTAGTCCAGGGCCGAACTGCTCGTAGTACGACACTCGAAACCGCCCAAAAGGCGGTTCCGGCGTTTTCGGCCATGGACACTCACTGTCGAAAGATCGACAGTATGCCCTCAACTAAGATTTCTCGACAACGTATGAAGGCCGGGATGGCGACGGCGGCCAGGATCCCGATGATCGCGACGACGATCATGAGCTCGATCAGGGTGAAGCCGCGTGGCTGCTTGGCAGCGAGCGTCTTCTTGAGGATCATCATCTTGTTCAATGGAAGGGGTCCTTGGTAACGTGATGGACTACATGAAGAAGTCGAAGAAGACCGAGGCGTCTCTTCAGCTCAACAAGATCATGAAGAACAACAAGGTCGCCTACAACACCAACTCTGCGTACGTCACGTCGAACGG
>JAPLLF010000504.1 GCA_026387715.1 Pseudomonadota bacterium | reverse complement strand
CGGCGGCGTCGAGCCGCGCGGGGTTGCCGGTGCGGTCGGTGACGGGCGAGGTCATGGCGCCCCCTTGATGCGTGGGTCGACGATCGGCCCCTCGGGATCGGGCAACCGCGACAGCGCGCCGAACTGCTCGGGGCGGAGCTGGCGGAGGCTTCCCTCGATCGCCCGGGTGATGCGGTCGACGGCGTCGGGGTCGAGCTTGTCGAGCGCGTCGAACCCGGCGCGGAACATCTCGGTGATCGCGTCCTCGCGCGACTTCATGCGGCCCCCTTGATCTCGCCGCCGGCCGCGAGGAACTCGGCGATGCCCGACTCGGTCAAGTACCGGCGGCGGCCCACCTTGACGTGGTGGAGCTTGCCCTGGCGCATGAGGCGGTAGATCACCCACACGGTGAGCGCGCGCAGCGGGGTCTGATCTTTGTCTTCGACGGGGATGAGATCTTTCATGCCCCGTTTCTACGGTGTCGGTTGTGCGGCTTCATCCGCACACGATCCGGGCGCCGCGTGCGGTTATTCAGCGAGCGAGGCGTCGACGGGCAGCTGCCGTCCAGAACGCTCGCACGGCCTCGTCGGGGATCGTGCAGCGACTGATCGCCATGCGGACCTGCTGCGCGTTCTGATCGCGCTGGATCTTTGCCCGCTCGCCGGGGGCGTCGTCATCCCGCCCGGTTAGGCGACTAAGCCGATCGGCGTGAAGCCTTGCCGCGATCTCGCCCACGTCCACGACGCGAAGCACACGCGATGCGAGCTCGAGCCAGAGCTGGTAGGCGGTTGCGTAGCCGTCACGCTTGAGCCCGGGCTCGACGATGGCCCAGACGCTTGGGAGCATGAGGAACTCGATCGACATCGCCGGGGGCTCCAACCGATCGAGGCGTTCGCCCTCGTCGATCACGCCCTCGCGTACGGCGGCCTCGTAGGCCGCGACCTTGACGGCGAACGCCTTCCACTCGAGCTCGTACCGCTCAAGCTCGGGAAGCAGCGCCTCGACCAGCGGCATGTACTGCGCGCGCCACGTCTCGTAGTCAGCGCCGACCGGGAGGAGCTAGGGCTCGATCGACGGCTTGCCGCGCCCCTTCCGCCTTGTCTCCCTCTTGTCTCCTTTCGGCTTCACTGCGTCGAGGAGAACACGTGCCGCTGACATTGGCGGGGTTGTCACGATGTTGAGCGGTATCGAGCGGTTGTGACGACAGGCCCACCGACAAGATGAAGAAGTACGGCCTGGGACCGAAGAAGTAGGCAAAGGTCCGGCTTTCGCCGGCGATGACGAGCGGGTCGGTTCCACGAACGTTCCTCGTCGGTCCGCTTGTGCGCTGTGCGGACCTACGCGATCCTTGTCGGGCTCGACATGGCGAAACTCGCACAGGTCCTCGGCGGCTCCCTCGTGGCCCACATCGATCACCGCGACGGGGCGACCCAGGTCGCGCTCGTCGGGAAGATCACGGAAGCCGCGAACTTCGCGCTGATGCAGCTGACCAGCCCCGTCAACTTCGATCTCAGCGCCATCGAGGGCATCAACTCGCTCGGCGTGCGGGCGTGGGTCCACTTCGTGCGCGACGGCGAGGTCGCGGGGCTCGACATGACGTTCCAGCGGTGCGCGCCGGTGCTCGTCCAGCAGATCAGCATGATCTCGAACTTCATGGGCTCGCGGTCACGCGTGACGTCGTTGTTCGTCCCCTACCTGTGCCCGAAGTGCAACGCCGAGGAGCTCCGGCTCGTGAACGTCACGCCCGGCACCCCGATCGCCGTCGCCCCGTCGATCCCGTGTCCGAAGTGCAAGACCTCGATGCAACTCGACGAGCTCGAGGAGATGTACGAGAGCTTGTTCGAGAAGCCCGCGGCGCGCTGATCGCGATGAGCGAGATGTCGTGAAGTTGGCGATATCGGCTTTCGCCGGCTTTTGGTGAGCAAAGCGACCAATTTGCCGTAGGTCGGGTTAAATCAACCCATGCGCTCGCGCGGCCTCCTGCTCTGTACCCTCGGTCTGGTTCTCGGTCCCCTCCTGCCCCTGTCCTCGGCCCACGCCGACGACACGGACGACGAACAGGCGAAGCCGGCCGAGGGCGCCGACGACGAGGCGCCGTCGCCGCCGAAGAAGAAGAAGAAGAGCAAGAAGCCGGACCCGGCGACGGAGGAGCCCGCCACACCGACCGAGGAGGGCACCACCGACGAGGCACCGGCGCCGCCCCCCAAGAAGCGGCGCAAGAAGGCGCCCCCGGTGACCGCACCCGCGGACGCGCCGTCGGAGTCCGAGACGCCGGCCGCGCTGTCGTCGTCGACGACCGCGTCGACCGACGACGAGCCGCCACGGCTCACCCTCACCGCCGCGGTCCTCGGGGCGACGCCGCTCGACAAGAGCAACCGCGATCTGTTCGGCGCGGGCGGTGGCGCCAGCCTCGGCGTCGAGGCCTATCTGACGCCGATGTTCGGGATCCACGTCAACGGGTTGTTCGTGGCGCTGACCAAGGACGGCGGGATGTCGACGACGACGTGGCTCGGTGGGGGGATCGGCCCGCGCGTTCACCTCGGCGAGGTGCTGTTCGGCGAGGCGACGCACCACGACGCGTGGGTCGATGCCCACGTCAACTACGGGAGCTCCGGGGGCATCCGCCGCCCGGGCTTCGACCTCGCCGCGGCGGTCGAATGGGAGGTCGCGCCGGCGCTCCGCCTCGGGCCCGTGGTCCGCTATCAGTTCGGCTCCGATCCGCTCGACAAGAACGCGCAGCTGTTCACGATCGGGCTCGCCGTCGACTACGGCGGTCGGACCCGGGTGGCGATCCAGCACCCCGCGGTCGTGATCGCCGACGAGGACGGCGACGGCGTCGTCGACGCGAGCGACGAGTGTCCCGAGGAGGCCGCCGGCAAGGCACCCGATCCGAAGCGCGCGGGCTGTCCGCTGCCGAAGGACGGCGACGGCGATGGCGTCGTCGACTTCGACGATGCCTGTCCCGAGGAGGCCGCCGGCGCGACGCCCGATCCCGAGCGCGCCGGGTGCCCCGCGCCCGTGGTGGAGTCTGCCGAGGACAAGATCGCCAAGGTCACCGGGAACAAGATCGAGATCTTCCAGCAGGTCTACTTCACGACGAACAGCGCGACGATCGAGGATCGCAGCGACGCCGTGCTCGACGTCGTCGGCAAGATCATCCGCAACCTCAAGGGCAAGCACGTCCGCATCGAGGGCCACACCGACGAGTCCGGCACCGACGCGTACAACCTCGATCTGTCCAGGCGCCGCGCCCGCGCGGTGGCGCAGTGGCTGGTCAAGTACGCGTCGATCGATCCGAGCATCATGGTGACCGAGGGCTACGGTAAGTCGCGACCGCTGACCAGCGGCGCCAACTCCGAGACCAACCGTCGCGTCGAGTTCGTGATCCTCGACGAATGACGCGCGCGCTGGTTCGATCGATCGTGCTCCTCGCGGCGTTCGCGACGTGCCACCACGAGCCGCGTGAACGCGTCCCGGCGTTCATCGAGCCGGTCGAGCTGCCCGACGATCGGGTCGTGTTGACGGAGATCCAGGAGGCGCTGGGCAAGCACGACCGCGCGCAGGCGGACCGCATGCTCGACGCCCACGACCCGGGCGAGCTCGTCGAGCACGCGACGGTGAGTCAGGTGGCGCTCGATCGCGGCGTCATGACGTCCGCCGATCTGCTGCGGATCGGCGACGACATGTTCGCCTATCAGTTCCGGCCCGAGAACGGCCTCGGCAACGGCCGCGCCGGCCGCCGGCCGCCCAACCTGCGCCGCGTCGCCGACGGCGAGGTCGGCGGGCCCGAGGCGATGGCCTGCGCCGACTGCCACAGCGTGGGCGGCGACGACGGCGCCGGCAGCCTGACCCAGAACGTGTTCGCTCGGGGCGACGGCGATCGCACCAGCTCGGGTGACGTGCGCAGCGCCCCCGCGGTGCTCGGGCTCGGCCCGATCCAGCGGCTCGCCGAGGAGCTGACCTCGAGCCTCGCCACCGCCCGCGCCGACGCGATCGTGCGCGCGCGCGCGCACCACGAGCCGGTGACGATCGCGCTGGTCGCCAAGGGGCTGGCGTTCGGCACGCTCGTGGTGCGCCCCGACGGCAGCGTCGACACCAGCGCCGTGGTCGGCGTCGCCCCGGATCTCGTCGTGCGACCGTTCGGATGGAAGGGTCACCAGGCCACCCTGCGGGGGATGATCCGCGAGGCCTTCCGGCTCCACCTCGGGATGATCGCGATGGTCGATCAGGAGCGCGTCCGCGCGGGCCAGCTCGCGCCGGCGATCTACGGCGAGGGTCCGTGGCCCGACGTCGACGCCGACGGCGTGACGATCGAGGTGGAGGACGGCATGGTCTCGACCATGGTGACCTACCTGGCGCAGCTCGAGGTGCCGGTCGTCCGACCACCGGACGAGCCGGGGTTGCGCGCGCGGTTCGCACGTGGTCAGCGCGCGTTCGGGGACCTCGGCTGCGCGCGCTGCCACACCCCGAGCCTCCCGCTCGACGATCCGCACCTGACCACCGCCCCCGAGGAGCTGGCGCACGTCGGCGGCCGCGCGATCACGATCGACGTCGCGCGCGATGGCCTGGCGCCGAAGATCACCGCGACCGCCCGAGGCTACGAGGTCGCGCTGTTCTCCGACCTCCGGCGCCACGACCTCGGCGACGAGCTCGCCGCGCCGCGCTCCCAGCCCGCCGACGGTGGCGACGTCGCCGCGCGGATCTGGCTGACCCGCGCGTTGTGGGGGCTCGCCGACTCCGCGCCCTACCTCCACGATGGCCGCGCGCCGACCGTCGACGCGGCGATCCGCGCGCACGGCGGCGAGGCCGAGGCCGTGCGCACCGCGTACGCCACCGCCGCGCCCGAGCTCCGCGCCGACC
>JAPLLF010000060.1 GCA_026387715.1 Pseudomonadota bacterium | reverse complement strand
GCGCTGCGCGACGCGCTCGATCCCGACCGCATCATGAACCCGGGCATGCTCGCGTAGCGCAGCCTGCTACGGCTGATCGCCGCGCGCCATGTCGGCGACCAGCTTGCGCATGAACAGCTCGATGTTGCGGCGCAGCGCCGGGTCCTCGCAGACCGGTAGCGCGCGACGCCAGGTCTCGACGGCGCGCGCGTGCAGGCCCTGCCGGAAGTAGAGGTACGCCAGGCGCGTCAGCGCGGGGAAGTACGCGGGCTGGAGCTCGACGACCGCCTCGTACTCGTCGACGGCCTCGGTCCAGCGCGACGCGCGCTGCAGCATGTTCGCGAGCATGAAGTGCAGCTTCGGGCTCGCCGGATCGGCGACCAGCCCGCCGCGGATGCGTGCGATCGCGCCCTCGAGGTCGCCCGCGTGATAGCGCGCGAGCGCATCGGCAAGCAGCCCGTCATGATCGGCCTGGCTCGCCGAGCGATCCTCGCTCGACTGCGTGAGCTCGCGCAGCAGGCGATGCAGCTTGCGCACGTCGAGCGGCTTCTCGAGATAGCCGTCGGCCGCGACGCGCGCGAGCACGTCGTCGGGCACCTGGCCGCTGTCGACGACCGACGTCGTCACCACCACGCGGCAGCGCCCCAGCCGATGCGAGCGCTTGATCGCGCGACACAGGCGGAGCCCGTCGAGCTCCGGCGTCGCGACGTCGGAGAACACGATCTCGAACATCATGCTCTGCAGGAGCTCGAGGGCCTGCGGCCCGGTCGCCGCCGCCTGGCACTCGTAGCCGAGACGCTCGAGCTCGGACACCATCTGGATGCGCCCCGGCGGATCCGGATCGACGACGAGCGCGCGGATCCGCCCGAGCTGCAGCTCCGCCTCGCGACCGCGATCGAGCGTGGTGACGAGCAGCTGCGTGTTGTCCTCGAGACCGGCGTCGTCATCGAGCTCGACGTTCGCGGACGTCGTCGCGTTGGTGATCTGCTGCCAGTCGAGCGTCTGGCTCGCCCCGGCGAACTCGGCCGACGGCAGCTCGTCGGGCTGTTCGATGTTGCGGGCCGCCTCCTCCGCGAGCGCGCGCTGCGCGTGCCGGCTCTCGTCGCCCCCCTCCCCGCCGTCGGGCGAGACGATCGCGAGGTACGGCCCCTGGCGCTTCGCCTCGGGCCCGGCGAGGAACAGCTCGCCGTGCTTCCAGTTCCGGAACCCCACGCGGATCGTGCGCGCGAGCGTGAGGTCGAGCGCGATCCGCAGCTCGACGTGCTTGCCACGCGCCGCGCCCAGCGCGCGCGCCGGCACGATCGCGTCCTCGGGCCGCGCGGCCGCGACCACGAGCGTGCGCTCGTCCTCGTGCACGACGAGCGCGGCGTAGATCCGCGCCCACTCGAACGTCACGTGCTCGAGCACGTCGAGCCGGATCGTGGACTCGTCGAGCACGATCGCCGGCCACCCGGTCTGCGCCGACAGCGCCACGCACAGGTCGCGCTCGCTGACGTACCCGAGGGCGTAGAGCTCCGACGCGACCGGGTGCCGCCCGTTCTGGCGTGCGAGGGCGTCCGTGAGCGCGTGGGCGTCGATGACGCCGTTCGCGACAAGGATCTGACCGATCGAGCCCCTCACCGATCCCGATGCTACCAAACGGTTCCAAAGGACCCGTAGTTTCCTTCAGCGCAAGTAGCTGAGATCTCGATGGAGCACTGGCTACTCGATCATCCGTGAGGGGTCGGCAGGGCGGTTAATGCTGGATCTCGGCGTCACGCCTGGTATCCTCCGCCGTCGAGATT
>JAPLLF010000784.1 GCA_026387715.1 Pseudomonadota bacterium | reverse complement strand
CGATCGCGAGCCACACCTCGGCGCCGAGCTTCCACGTCGGCTTGGTGTCGTCGCGGCGCTGGTTCATCAACGCCGTCGCGAGCCCGAGCTTCACCTGCGACAGGCCGTGGCGACCGATGCCCCGGAACACGAGATCGCCGCCGGGCTCGGTCGTCGGGTCCTGCGCGTCGTAGCCGCCGGTCGGCACGAAGCCGTCGCGGATCGTCGAGCTATCGGTCCGCGCGACGCCGTCGGCGAGGCGCAGCTCGCGCGCCTGGTTGACGGTGATCGGCAATGCGACCGACACCCAGGTATCGGGGAACACGCCGAACTCGAGCTTCGGGGTGATCGTGTGGGTGTACTGGTGGAACAGCAGATCGGTCGACTTCGGGACGGCCCCGGGGATCGCGCTCGTCGCGCCGACCTGCTCGCGGCTGATGACGCTCTTGTCGAGCGTGTAGTCGTACTCGATGGAGATCGTGCCTGCCGTGCCGCTCTCGCCTCCACTCGGGACGACCGCGTGGGGGTTCGCCACCGCGACCAGCGGGAGCAGCGTGACAGCGAGACTCGTGGCGAGCGTGCGCACCGCCCGCGAGAGTAACACGCTCCGGATCAGGCGTCTTTTTCGCCGCGACCCTCGCGAAGCCCGAACTCCTTCATCTTCATCTGGAGGCTCTTGCGGCTGATCTTGAGCAGGCGTGCGGCCTGCGTCACGTTCCCGCCGGTCTCCTCGAGCGCCTTGACGATCAGCTCGCGCTCGACGCGCGAGGTCTCGGCCCGGACGATGTCCTTGAGCGAGCCCTGAGCGCCGTGCTCGCCGGAGAAGTTCGACTCGTCGTCGTCGTCGTCGGGGATCACGGGGATCGGTCCGGACGGCGCCGGCTCGACGGGGGCGATCGCCCCGGTGCCGCCGGTGGCGCCGAGCTGGAGATCGCCGCGCTCGATCTGCTTGTTCTGGCAGAACAGGATCGTGCGCTCGAGGACGTTCTCGAGCTCGCGGATGTTCCCCGGCCACTGGTGGGCCTCGAGCGCCGCGAGCGCCTCGTCGGAGATCCCGCTGATCGACTTCTTGAGCCGCTCGTTGAACTTCTTGATGATGTGCCCGACGAGCAGCGGGACGTCGCCGATGCGCTTGCGCAGCGGCGGGATCTGGAGCGGCACGACGTTGAGCCGGTAGTAGAGGTCCTCGCGGAAGTTGCCGACCTTGATCTCGGCCTCGAGGTCGCGGTTGGTCGCGGTGATCAGGCGGACGTCGACCTTGATCGTCTTGAGCCCGCCGACGCGCTCGAACTCGCTCTCCTGGATCGCGCGCAGCAGCTTGACCTGCATCTCGACTGGGATCTCGCCGATCTCGTCGAGGAACAGCGTGCCATCGTCGGCGAGCTCGAAGCGCCCGGGCTTGCTCGACGTCGCGCCCGTGAACGCGCCCTTCTCGTAGCCGAACAGCTCCGACTCCATCAGCGTCTTGGGGATCGCGGCGCAGTTGATCTTGATGAACGCGTTGCCCTTGCGCGAGCTGTGCTCGTGCAGCGCCTTGGCGACGAGCTCCTTGCCCGTGCCGCTCTCGCCGGTGATGAGCACGGTCGACGGCGTGTCGGCGACCTTCTCGATCACCGCGAAGATCGACTCCATCTCCCTGGACTGGCCGACGAGCCCGAACTTGCCGCGCGCGTCGGTGTCGCCGGCGGGGTAGAGGTTCTGGCGCGGCGCCGTGCGGTTGGCCGCGGCCTGCGCGATCGCCTTGTCGACGATCACGCGGATCTGCTCCTGCTCGAACGGCTTCTCGATGTAGTCGAACGCGCCGGCCTTGATCGCCTCGACGGCCTGACCGACCGAGCCGTACGCGGTGATCATGATGACCGGCACGTGCGGCTGCGTGCGCGCGGCCGTGCGCAGGACCTCCATGCCGTCGGCGCCGGGCATCCGCAGATCCGTGATCACGACGTCGACGTCGGCGAGGCGATCGATCGCCTCGAGCCCGTTGGTGGCCTGGAGGACGTCGTGGCCGTCGCGACGCAGCAGCGTGACCAGGACCCTTCGCAGGTTCTGCTCGTCGTCGGCGACGAGGATCTTGGCCGGTGGCATGGAGGGCTAGCCTAACGTGCGGTGAAATCGACCGAAACACCGGGAACCGCGATTCGCCGCCCGGCGAGGCCGCGCACCTCAACGCGTCGGGATCGACGGGGCGACCGCGGTCTCGGTCGTCGCGCCGGGCTCGTCGGTGTCGTCGTCGTCGTCGCTC
>JAPLLF010001183.1 GCA_026387715.1 Pseudomonadota bacterium | reverse complement strand
GCGCGCCAGGCCGGCGGGCGAGAGCTGGGGATCGCTGCCGGCGCCGGCGGTCTCGGCGTGGCGCACGACGTAGACGACGGTGTCGGCTGAGAGCGCGTCGATCGACGCGGGCGCGTCGACGGCGGGCGCGTCGTCGCCGCCGCACGCGGCGAGCAGCGCGACGAGCAGGGCGCGCCTCATCGCTGGCTCGGTTCGACGCGGACCTCGACGGACAGCGTCTCGCCGCCGCCGCCGACGAAGATCGTGCCGCTGGTCGGCGTCGCGTCGAGGTAGTTGCGGCCGACCGCGGTGCGTACGTGATCGGTCTGCGTGAGGATGCCGTTGGTCGGGTCGAAGCCCTTCCATCCGACCTGCGGGAGGTAGAGCTGCACCCACGCGTGCGTCGCCTCGCCTTGCCGCTGGTTGGCGTTCTTGGGGCCGGTGTAGATGTAGCCGCACGCGTAGCGCGCCGGCACGCCGAGCAGCCGCGCGAGGCAGATCATCAGGTTCGTGAAGTCCTGACAGACGCCGCGGCGGTTGCAGTAGACGTCGAACGCGGAGGTGTCGAGGTTGGTCTCGCCCTGGATGTACTTGTACTCGCGGAAGATCGAGTCGTTGATGTCGAGCAGGGTGTCGAGCAGGTCGTAGTCGTTGCGCTTGACGAAGCTCATCGCATACTCGGCGAGCTCGTCGAGCTCGGTCTCCGGCAGCTCGGGCGGCAGGAGGAAGGGATCGAGCACCTGGCGCTGCCACGGCATCCACACGAGCGGGATGGTCGATCGCACGCGCAGCGGGCGCATGCCGAGCGGATCGACGTCGAGCACCTCGACGACGCTCTTGCTCTCGATCACCATCTCGTCGAACGGCGTCTCGATGTTGAGCCGCGACACCGCGTTGCCGAACACGTCGTCGTAGTCGCGCTTGAGGTGGGGGATCGAGATGTGCAGCTCGTGCGACAGCACCTGCTGCAGGGCGTCGTGCACGGGCTTGAGCCGGATGAGGTGCGTCGAGCGCTCGACGGGCTTCTTGTAGCGGTAGACGGTGCGATGGGTGACGTCGAACCGCTTGGGCTCGGAGCGCGCGGGGCGCCAGAGGTTCCTGGGCGTCTGCAGCGCCCCGCTCGCGGCGCGCTCGGCGATCACCGCGCCCTCGCGGATCACCATCAGCTGGCCAGGCGCGAGCTGCGCCCACGACACCGCGCGCGCGGCGTCACCGTCGTCGCGCGGGGTGAGCGCCTCGGTGCACGCGATCACGCCCTTCCGGCTCTTGGCGCCGCGCTTGGTGAGATCGACGTCGAGGTCGGCGTCGCCGAACGCGATCTTGTCGTAGGGCGGCGTCAGCTGCCCGAGCCACATCGGCACGCCGCGCCGATCGGCGTGCACGAGCAGGTCGCGCCCGTCGGTCAGGCACAGCGTGAGCTCGCCGATCTCGTTGAGCTCGTTACACCAGGTGAGCAGGACGTCGAGGTCGACGTCGGCGAGGCTCCGCCAGCCGCGCTCGACGAAGCGGTTGAGCAGCATGCAGAAGATCGCCTCGGTGTCCGTCGAGCCGACCGGCTCGAACGGTCCCGGGACGTCCTCGGGCTTGCGATCGAGCGAGCCGGCGTGCGCCATCATCCAGTCGCGGCGGCCCCACGTGCGCGAGAACGGCTGCGTGTTGGCGTCCGACAGCGCGCCCCACGTGGCGTGGCGGATGTGGAGCATGAACAGGTTCGACTCGACCTGTTCCCACGACAGCGCGAGCTGGCTGCGCATCGAGTGCTGCGGGGGCGCTGGCTCCTTGAGCACCGCCGCCGAGGGCTCGCCGGCGGGGTAGTAGCCGAGTCCCCAGCCGTCCGGGAGCTTGCGGCCCGCGTTCAGGCAATGCAGCGAGAATGACGGCGCGAGCTCACCCTCGAAGGACATCGCGAGCAGGTTCGGCACGGCGCGAAGCTAGCACGCAGCCTCACGCGGCGCCGAGCAGCTCGCGCCCCAGCGCGGCGCAGATCTCGTGCACTTCATCGACGACGTGCGTCAAAAGATCGTGGACCCCGCGGCCGGTGAGCGGCTCGGTCTTGCGGGCATCGATCCACGTGGCCAGCACGCGCAGGCGCTCCAGCGCGGAGCCCCCCGGCAGCTCGTGGTGCTCGGGTGGGCGGATCGCGCACAGCCGATCGAACGCCGAGTGCACGCAGTACGCGATCGAGCGGGGGAACGCCTCCTCGGAGATCAGGAAGCGCGCGACGCCCTCGGAGCTGACCCGTCCGGCGGCGCGCTTGAGGTAACCCTCGGAGCCCGACAGCGCGCGGAGCAGCGACAGCCACAGCGCGGTCTCGACGACCTCGGAGCCGGGGCGGTTGACGACGAGGTTGGTGAACGCGTGGTGGTGGACGTCGAGCATGCGCGCGGTCTGCGACAGCCGCTCGAGCAGCACGCCCAGCCACACGAAGTCGAGCGGCTCGTCGTGGAGCATCGTCGAGCGGAGCAGCCCGAGGGTGAGCTGCGTCGACCGCCGCACGTGCTGGTAGAACGTCTCGCGGTGCTGGGTGAACAGCACCTGCGCGAGGTCGCTGCGCATCCACAGGTGGAGCTCGTTGATCGACTCCCACACCTCGAGCGACAGCACCTCGCGGATCGAGCGCGCGTTCCACCGCGCCCCGAGCACCGCGCGCGCGAGCGACACGCCGTTGTCCTCGTCCCACACCATGAACCGCTGCACCACCTCGCCGTCGCCCCACGCGGGGTGCTCGGGATCGGGGGCGATCCGCTTGGCGAACTCGGCCTCCTCGCCGGACACGACGACGATCGGGCGCCAGACCTGCGACGACGGCAGCTCGGCGTCGAGCGCGAGCGACATCGTCGTGGTGAGCATGCGGGAGATCGCCTCGGCGCGCTCGACGTAGCGGCCGAACCAGAAGCAGTGATCGGCGACCCTGGAGATCACGCCGGATCCTTCATGACCCAGGTGTCCTTGCTGCCGCCGCCCTGCGACGAGTTCACGACGTAGCTGCCGCGCTTGAGCGCGACCCGGGTGAGCCCGCCGGGGAGCACCCACGGGCCCTCGCGCGACGTCACGATGTACGGGCGGAGATCGACGCGCCGCGGCTCGACGCTGTGGTGCTCGGCGATCCACGTCGGGCACGACGACAGCTCCACGCGATGCTGCGCGATGTAGCGGCGCGGCTCGGCGATGATCCGCCGGCGGAACTCGTCGCGCTCGTCGGCGGTCGATTGCGGCCCCATCAGCATGCCGTAGCCGCCCGCCTCGTCGACGGCCTTGACGACCATCTCGTGCAGGTGCTCGAGCACGTACGCGCGATCCTCGTCGAACAGGCACACGTAGGTCTGCACCTGCTCGAGGATCGGCTCCTCGCCGAGGTAGTACTCGATCATGTCCGGGACGAACGGATACACGGCCTTGTCGTCGGCGACGCCGTTGCCCGGCGCGTTGGCGAGCGCGACGTTGCCGGCGGCGTACGCGCGCATCAGCCCCGGCACGCCGAGCATGCTGTCGGGACGGAACGCCTCCGGATCGAGGAACGCCTCGTCGGTGCGGCGGTAGATCACGTCGACGCGGTGCGGCCCGCGCGTGGTGCGGCAGTACACCTTGTCACCGTCGACGTAGAGGTCGGCGGCCTGCACGAGCTCGAGGCCCATCGTGCGCGCGAGGAAGCTGTGCTCGAAGTACGCCGAGTTGTACGGCCCCGGCGTCAGCAC
>JAPLLF010000813.1 GCA_026387715.1 Pseudomonadota bacterium | reverse complement strand
CCTCCTGGTCACGGCGATCCCGGACGGCGGCTGAAACATCCCGTAACGTGGTGGACGCACGCGTGCCACGCGACCACGACAGGATGACCGGATGAAGCTCCCCATGTGCTCGCTCGCGCTCCTGACCCTCGCGGCCTGCGGGGACGACGCGATGACCGCGCCCGCCGCGGACGCACCGTCGGCCCACCGCACGCTCGCGACCTGCGCGACGACCATCGCGGCCGACGTGCCCGCGCCGTACGACACCTTGTTCCGCTGCGTCGACGTGTCGGTGACCGGGACCGACCTCCTGATCACCTCGCGCGGCTTGCCGCCGCACGACAGCTACTACTACGGCACGGGCGATCCCAACTTCGTCGCGTGGGACGCCCGCGGTGGTGCGTATCACCCGAACCCCAACGTCCTCGCCGAGCACGCGCGGACGTTCACGATCCCGCTCGCGCCGGTGTCGCGCAACCTCACGATCACCGCGGCGCTGGTCGACGGCGTCAACAACACGAACGCGAACGAGTACCGGGGCGGCCCGGTCGGCGTCGCGCTCGACAGCGTGTTCCTGTTCAACGCGCTCGCCGCGCCGGGTGACAACATCGCCACCGAGCAGTACACGTTCGATCCGTACAACGCGCACCCGGCGCCGTCGGGCGAGTACCACTACCACCGCGACTCGATCGGCCCGACCGAGGTCTCCCCCCTGGCGTACGGCCTGTTGTGCGACGGCACGTTCGTCCTCGGGTGCACCGAGCTCGACGGCAGCCCCCTGGGACTCCCCGCCCTCGACGCCCAGAACGGGCACGTCCACGCCCTCGCGCCGCTCGGCGACCGCTACCACGTCCACCTGTGCCCGGGGACGCTCGCGCGGGTGTACACGCCGGAGATCCAGTTCTACGATCGCTGCACGATCAACTGACGCGTCGACGACGCAGCATCAGGCCGACGGCGCCGAGCCCCGCGAGCGCGAGCCACCAGCGGTGCGATCCACCCGACGACACGGGCGGCGACGCCGCGATCGTCGCCCCGACGCCCCCCTTGCCGAGCTCGATGGCGAACGCCGTCCCGAGCCGCGCGAACTTGATGGCGTGATCGGCGTTGTCGCCGCTGGTCTCGAGCGTGTCGGCGCGCGAGTGGATCTTCTTGTTGGCGTCGCGGAACCGCGCCTCGAACGGCATCGAGGCCGGGAACCCGCCGCGGTACCACGACGCGTGATCCGAGCAGCCGTAGCCGCACGCGTCGAGACCCCACGTCGCGCCGACGTAGGTGTCGATGAGGTTGGTCACGAACGTGTTCTGCGCCGCGTTGGTGAAGTCCTTCATGAGCCAGATGTCCTTGTCGGACCCCTGGTAGTTCGTCATGTCGAGCTGGAGCACGCCGACCACGTCGACGTTCCGCTTCTTGTAGTCGCGCACGATCTCCTGCGAGCCCCGCAGGCCGACCTCCTCGGCCGCGTACGCCATCACCTGGATCGTGCGCTCGGGATGGTAGTCGGACGCGAGCAGCACGCGCACGACCTCGGTCACGGTCGCGACGCCCGACGCGTCGTCGTCGGCGCCCGGCGCCTCGGGGTAGCGCAGGTTGATCGAGTCGAGGTGCCCGCCGAGCACGACGACCTCGCTGGCACGCCCCCGCCCCGGGATGGTCAACACGACCGACTTCTGCGGCCAGCCCTGGTCGACGAGCTCGACGGTCACGTCGGGACGTCCGGCGGCGAGGCGCTGCCAGCGTGCCGCCAGCCACGTCGAGGCCGCGGCCCCACCCTCGGACCGGTAGTAGCGGGTCGGCATCGCCGACAGCTCGCGGATCGTGCCGAGCAGCTGCGCGCGATCGAGCGTGGGGAGCACCGCGCGCACCACGTCCGCGCGATCGAGCGTGTAGTCCGGTGTCGCGCGGACGACCGGCGGCGCGAGGGCGGCGTGCGCCTCGGCGAGCGAGTCGTGGACCATGAAGCCCCCGCAGCGGTGGAACTGGTCGTGGGCGATCGCCGAGATCGCCTCGAGATCGGTGTCCGCGGCGACCTCCACGATCGCGACCCCGTCGTGGGTCTCGGCGGTCACCAGGTGGGCCGCCGCCGCGACGTCCGTGCCGACCGTGAGGTAGCGGGGCGTTGGCTCGGACCCACGACACGCCGCGAGGGCGACCAGCGAGAGCAGGATTCGGCGCATCGCCGTAGCGTAGCGCATCACTCGAAGATCGCCGCGTACCGTTCGCCAGCCTCGCCGCCGTCGGTGCGCTGGGCGAGCTCGTTGCACTCCCAGCGCGCGCGCCCGAGGTCGGTCGTGGTCGACACCACCCGGCAGGGCAGCGTCGCCAGGGCGCGCAGGCCGTCGGCGGTGAGGTAGTTACCGCCGACGATCAGCTCGTCGAGGCCGGCGAACCGGTCGGGCGCCGCGGCGAACACCTCCGCCTCGCGATCGCCCAGGGTCCCGAGCGACAGATCGAGCACGCGTAGCTGGGGCAAGATCGCCGAGCGGAGGAGCGCGGGCGCGAGCTCGTCGTGGAAGTGGGTGTTGCGGAGCCCGAGCACGCGGAGCGCCGGCACGCCCGTGGCGGCGAGCAGCGGCGCGATCGGGTCGACCCCGCGGACGTGATCGGGTGCGCGATCCCCGAACATGACGTCGAGCTTCGCGAGCCGGGGCCACGTCGCCGTCGCGATCGCGTGGGCGCTCGCCACCTCGAGCCCGCCGGTCACGATCGCGAGCTCGCGCAGCGCGGGCAGCTCGAGCGCGCCGAGGGTCAGCCGACCGCTGCGCAGCCGGAGCCGCTCGAGGCGCGGCACCGCCGCGTAGAGCGGCGACAGATCGCCGATCGTGCTCCAGTTGAGCTCGGTGTCGTCGGGGCGGAAGTCGCCGAGGTACAGCGAGCGGAGCGACCGCGGTGCCTGCGCGGCGAGCCGCGCGATGATGGACGTGTAGTCGTTGCCCTCGAACTCGACGATGCCGACGGTGAGCTCGCGCAGGAACCGCCCCGGCCCGGCGAGCAGCCGCGCGACGACGTCCGCGATCGCGACCTCCGGCGCGGGCTTGGGGCGCGCGAAGTACCGCCCGCGCGTGTGGCCGATACGCGCGGACGCGATGAACCCGCTGCGCCAGACGACCTCGGTCACGAGGTCGTCCAGGCCGCGCAGCTCGCCCCACAGCTCGGCGTGGGCGGCGAGGTGGGTCGCGATCTCGGCGGTCATCTCGGCGCGCGTGGGGTGCGCGGTGAGCGCGACGAGCTTGCCGCGCGGGTGGTCGAGCGTGGCGAGCCAGTCGCCGTACACCAGATAGCCCGCCTCGTCGTCGGGCTCGTCCAGGATCACCCGCTCGAGCTCGGCATTTCGAGGCTCGTCCACGCTGCCCCAACGTTAGCCCCGAACGGCCGCGCGTCCTGGGCTAGACGCGCGGGAATGACGAAGACGCTGGCGATCGACATCGGGGGGACGGGACTCAAGGCGCTCGTCCTCGATCTGGCG
>JAPLLF010000331.1 GCA_026387715.1 Pseudomonadota bacterium | reverse complement strand
CGACGCCGGCGTCGCCACCACCACCGTTGGCGCGGATCGATCCGGACACGGTGATCGAGGTGCCCGCGTAGAGCTGGATCGCCCCCCCACCCGCGCCCGCGCGGATGCCCGTGCACGCCGGCGCGACGGTTCCACCACCAGAGCCACCCTCGAGCACGGTGAGGGTCGCGGTGCCGTAGCTCGCGCCCGCGGTCCCCGCGGCGGCCCCACCCGACGCCTGACCCGCACCGCCCGTCGTGCCGAACCCACCACCACCACCACCGGAGTCCGCGTTACCGGAGGCCCGGCCATCGCCGCCGACGCCGGCGCCCATGCGGGGTCCCGCGCCACCGCCACCGGGCGTCGAGCCGACCGCGCTCGCGTCGAGGATGTTCACCGCGATCGTGGTGTCGGCGACGATCACGAGCGGGCGCGTGCCGATGACGCGGAGCGTGCCGGTGATCGCGAGCGCGCCAACCTCGAGGATCGCGAGCTCGGGGCCGCCACCGTCCTGCGGGGTGACGAGCAGCCGCGCGCCGGTGGGCAACGTGAACGACGACAGCGGCATCATCCCCGCGCCACGCGTGTCGATCGTCGCGTTGACGATCGTCACGCTCGCGGTGCCGGCGAACGCGGCATCGATCCCTGCGGGGACGTGGACGACGTCGAGCGGTGGCGGCGCGGCGTCGATGCTGGCGTCGGCCGGCGCGTCGACCGGCGCGTCGGCTGGCGTGGCGCTGTCCGGATCGATCGGGCCGTCGTCGCCGATCGGCCCGCCATCGACGAGGACGCCGCTACCGTGGAACGAACATGCGACGAGGACGCAACAACCGGCCGCACGGAGGAACATGCGGCATCGTAGCAAGCGGGGGCCGAGCCGGGGCCCAGAAGGTTCGCCTACCAGCGCTCGGTGCCGTGGCAGCAGGTGTTGGAGCACGCCCGCGTGGTCGCGTTGAACGTGCCGTTGGCCATCTTCACCTCGTGCACGCCGTTGATGTGGAGCAGCGGGTTGACGATCGTCATCGCCGCGTTGACGACGTCGGCGTGGCAGCCGCTGCACTTCATGTTCTCGCTGACGATGTGCCGGCGGTGCTGGCCCGACATGCCCGTGCCGTTGATGCTGTGGCACTTGCCGCAGGCGAGCGCGCCCGGCGTCACCCACGAGATCGTGCCGTTGCCGCCGCGCCCGTTGCCGTGGCAGTAGTTCGTCGAGCAGGTCGTGGTGCCTGCCGTGTACACGCCGAGCGGGTTCATCGTGTCGAACACGACCTCGGCCACGTTGTCACCGTCGCGATGGCCGGGCGCGTCGGCGGTCAGCGGGACCACGTGGCAGTTGGTGCACGTCACCGGGTTGTGCCAGGTCGAGGTCGCGAGGTGTGCCTGGTGCGCGCCGACGCCGCGGGCCGTCGCCGCGGTGTTGCCGGCGAGATCCTTCGGCGGCGCGCTGTTCGTCGAGCCGTGGCACGACGTGCACCCGCCGGTCGCACCCGGCGTCGTCACGTCGACGACGCCGTTGATGTGGCTCGCCGGATCGCGGAACGTGAGCGAGCCTTCCTCCATCGTCGGGTGGCAGCTCGCGCAGTCGGAGTTCGTCGGGTGCGGCGGCGGCGGCGGCGCGCCGTGGCAGCTGCCACACGCGGCCTGGCTGCCGTCGACCTGCGTCCAGATCGGCGTGGACTTCGCGCCACCGATCGCCGCGCTGCCGTGGCACTTCACCGTACACGTCGTGCCGCTCCAGCTCGACGCCGTGCCGCCGGCGAGCGTGCTGAACACCACCTCCGCGACGTTGTCGCCATCCATGTGGCCGGGCGCGCCGACGTCGGCGGGCACGACGTGACAGTCAGCGCACGCGACGACGCGATGCCACCCGGGCGCGACGCGACGTTCAAGTGCACCTGGTGCGCGCCGACGGCCACCGACGTGGTCTCGGTCGAGCCCGCCACGCTCTTGGGGGGAGCGTTGCTGCTGTCCGCGCCGTGACATGCCAGCGCACAGCCGGCCTGCGGATCGGCGTTCGGCGGCGGCGTGACGTCCTCCGGCGCGGTCGACGCCACGTCGGTGATACAGCCACCGATCCCGATCAAGAACCCGGCGATGACGACGGTCCGCATCCGGTCAGCGTAAGTCGTTTTGCCCCAGCGAGGCTGCGCAAATTTCGGACAGCCAGCGGGTGGTTACAGCCCGAAGAACGCCTTGATGCCGCCGAGGATCTTGTCGCGCTCCGTCGCCTCGCGGCGGCGACGCGCGTCGTCGGACAGGCCCTCGCGGACGGCCTCGAGCTCCACCCGCCGCGTCGCGATCGCGATCGCGATCGCCTCGGCGATCTCGGGGCGCCCGAGCAGCACGCGCTCGAACGTCTCGCGCCCGAGCCGGAGGCACTCGGTGTCGACGACCGCGACGACGTCGGCGCCGCGCGGCTCGCCGGTCATCAGCCCCATCTCGCCGAAGAAGTTCGGCGCGGCGATCGTCGCGACGACCTTGCTCGTCTCCGGCGCGGGCCCAGCCCCATCGATGTCGACGCGGGTGCGCACGTCGGCGCGGCCGCTCGTCATCACGTAGAGCCAGTTCGCCTTGGCGCCCTGCTTCGTGATCACCTCGTCCTTGACGTAGATCGCCGGGCTCATGCCCTCGGCGAGGGTGCGGAGCTCCTCGGGCGTGAGCGAGGCGAACAGCGGCACGGTCTCGAGCGCGGCCTGGTAACGATCGATCTCGCGCTGCTGACGCCGCTCCTGCCGCTCGGCGTCGTTGACCTCGGTGAGGTTCATGACGGCCGGGATCGCGAGGGGGATCCCGGCGCGCTTGAGCGCGGTGTACACGCGCGCGCGCACGCGCGAGTCGGTCGGCGAGTCGCTCGCGAGATCGCGAATCCAGTAGCGCACGGCGTAGGTCGCGAACGACTCGCGCAGGTCGCGCGCGAAGTCCATGCACACCACGTTGGGGCGTGGATCGTCGACGACGTTCTCGATCGGCGACGCGTGGATCGCCTCGGTCACGACCTCGGTCACCCGGGTCGGTGGGTAGCGGAAGTCGACGTTTAACCACACCCACATGCGCTGGGGCGCCGGCAGCCCGTCGCGCTTGCCGAGGATCGTGATGTTGTTGGCGAGCAGCTGCGCGTTCGGCACGACGATCGTCGACCAGTCGCGCGTCTCGACGAGCGTGTGCCGCCACCGGATCGCCCGCACCTTGCCCTGCTTGCCGTTCTCGAGCTGGATCCAGTCGCCCTCCTTCACGGAGCCGTCGAGCTGCAGGGCGACGCCACCGAGAATGTTGCCGAGCGTCTGCTGGAGCGAGATCGCCAGCACGGCCGACACCACGGCGCCGGTCGCCAGCGCGCCGGTCGGATCCATCCCGTGCTTCGACAGCGTCGCGATGGTCGCGAGGATGTACGCGAACCCGACGATCAGCTCGCTCCCGATCATCGGGATGCGGATGCGCACGGCCGGAAACAGGACGAAGAACACGATCAACCCACCGACGTTGATGAAGCCGATCGCGGACAGCAGATCGGCCGCGCCGGCGAGCCGCAGCTTCCACACGACCGAGTACGCGCCGACCGACGACTCGAGGACGAGCGCCACCAGGTACAGCGCGAGGAAGATCACCGCGCGGCGGACGCGCGGGCGCTGCACCGGCGCGCGCCAGTTGACCAGCGCGGCCGCGAGCACCACCCCCGCGACGAGCGCCGCGGCCCAGATCAGCTCGGGGGTCACGGCGCGAGGTTACCCGTTACAGCGAGGGACGCGGGCCGAGCGGCGTGCGCGGCGGGCTCAACGGCGTCCAGATGTTCGACTGCTGGTACTGGCCCGAGTCCATCATCGTGAACCCGACGAACAAGCAGGCGGCGAGGATCGCGCTCGTGAAGATGACCGTGTGGAACAGGCGGTCGTAGCGCAAGTGCATGAAGAACAGGATGACGAGGGTCGCCTTGACGGTCGCGATGAGCATCGCGATCGCGAGGTTCACGGACGACCCGAAGTCGACCTTCGTCGCCAGCACGGTGACGATCGTGAGGAGGAGGAGCGCG
>JAPLLF010000069.1 GCA_026387715.1 Pseudomonadota bacterium | reverse complement strand
CCGATCGAACGTGTTCGAGTGGTTCACCACGGTGGCCCTGTCACCGTCGACCTTGATGATCGGCAGGTGGCTGATGTGGGCGATGCCCACCGGCTCGTCGAGGAAGCGCTGGGCGGCGCCTTCGATGCCGGCCCGCCCGTGGGGCACCGACGCGGCGGGCGACGAGTCGGTGTCGTACCAGCTGTCCGCGGTCCAGAGCGACCCCGCCTCGGCGATGGCGCCACCGTCGATCCGGCGCTGCTCGAGTGGGCCGGCACCGGTCGCCTGAACCTGCGCGTCTATCCGATCCCCGCGCGGCAGGACAAGCGGATCATGCTCGCGTACACGCAGTCGCTGCCGAAGCTGTACGAGGACTGGACGATCACGGTGCCGTTCCCGGAGCTCGATCAGCCCGTCGGCGACGTCGCGTTCGACGTGCGCATCAAGGGCTGCAAGACCTGCGAGGTGACGTCGACGAGCCATCAGCTCGCCACGAAGCTTGACGGCGACGACGCGATCGTCAGCTATCACCACACCGGCGAGCGGCTCGGCGACTCGCTCGTCCTCCACGTGCGCGACGCGCGCACGCAGCCGACGGTCGTGACGGCCGGGGCCGGCGACGACCGCTACCTGATGGTGCGCGCGCCGTCGGACCTGCGCGGCGACGCGCGGCCGTATCGCCCGGCCACGTGGGTGATCCTCGACGACGTCAGCGCGTCGCGGGGCGTCATGGAGCGGCGGGCGCAGGCGGACCTCGTCGACGCGTTCCTCGGCGAGCTCGACGAGGAAGACCGGGTCGCGGTCGTCGCGTTCGACGTCACGACGCGCGAGCTGCTCCCGCCGACGCGCGTGCTCGACGTCGACCGGCGGGCGGTCCGCAAGGCGCTCGACCGCGAGGGCGACGTCGGCGCTACCGACTTCTCGGTGGCGCTCGACGCGGCGACGCGGCTGCTCGCGACCACCGCGCCCGACGACGCGATGATCGTGTATCTCGGCGACGGCGTGATCACCAGCGGCGCCCGCAAGCTCGACGCGCTGCGCGCCCAGCTCGCGCACCGGGCGCGGTTCATCGGCGTCGGGGTCGGCGACGGCCCCGACACCCAGACCCTCGAGGCGCTCGCGGCGTCGACCGGCGGCTTCGCGACGACGATCGATCTCGCCGACGACGTCGCCTGGCGGGCGTTCGATCTCGTGGCCGCGTTGCACACCGCCCGGGCGACCGGGCTCGAGGCGCGGCTCGTCGACGCGCAGGGTGGCCTGGTGCCGTCCACGTCGTACCTGCGTGCGGCGCAGGTGGCCGACGGCGAGGAGCTCGAGCTCGTCGGCAAGCTCGCCGGCGCGGGGACACCCGTCGCGGTCGTGCTCACCGGCGCGCGCGACGGCCAGCCGTGGACCCAGCGCATCGACCTCGCCACGGCGACCCGGCCCGTGGGCGACGCCGCGTATCTCCCGCGCCTGTGGGCCCAGCGCCACGTCGCCGCGCGCATGCTCGCGAAGCACGAGGCGGTCGTCGTGCCGTTGTGTACGAGCGCGAAGGCAGCCTGTCCGACCGAGCGCGAGGTGCGCGAGGCGCGCGACGAGCAGATCCGCCAGGAGGTCGTCGGCCTCGGCAAGAAGTACTTCCTGCTGTCGCGCCACACGTCGCTGCTCGTGCTCGAGAACGACGCGATGTACGCGCAGTACGGCGTGACGAAAGGGGCGGGAGACACCTGGGCGACCTACGCGATGCCGGCGAAGATCCCTGTCGTCGTCGATCCGCGCACGCCCTCCACGACGGCGGCGAGCGTGGCGCCTGCGGCGGAGCTCGTGCGCGCGCCGCTGCCGTACTTCTACGACTACAGCGCGTACAATTATGGTGGGGCGCGCGGGCTCGACGACGGGATCGCCGACGGGATCGCCGACGGGATCGACGGCGGGTTCTTCGGCAACGAGCAGGGTGAGGAGACGGGGGGGATTGGCTTGGGCCGCAGCGGAGCGCGGATCTCGGATCGCGCCGCGGGCCCGATGGCGTCGCGGGCGGACCTCGGGCTCGGCGGCGAGCGGGAGACCGCGGCGACCGAGGCCAAGGCGATGGCCAACGTCGACGCGGTCCTGGGCCAGCCGCTCACCCTGAGCACCGGCCACGCGGCGACCGTCGACAAGCAGCAGATGACGGTCGACTCCGACGAGATGTTCGGCGGCAAGGGCGCGGGGATGGGCGGCGGTGGGATCGGGCTCGGTGGGCTCGGCACGACCTCGGCGTACGCCCAGCGGATGACGCTGATCCGGTTCACGCAGCCCGCGGACCCCGCGTTCCACGACCTCACCGCGTGGGTGCCGGCGCTGCAGCGCGACGGCTTCGCGACCTGGCGTCGTCAGCTCGTGGCCCTCGGCGGCGACGCCCCGCACACGATCGACGCCGGCGCGCGCGATCTGCTCGCGCAGGCGCGCGCGGCGCTCCCAACAGGCGTGTACCGCTGGGATGATCTCGAGGTCGCGGTCGACGCGCAGCGCCACGTCGGCTGGCGACGCATCACCGACGCCAACCTCCACGAGACGGCGTCGTTCGACGGCGCGACGTGGACGCGCCGCTACGCCGAGCTCGGCCTCGACGTCACCCGCGCGGTCGGCGACGACGCGGTCGCCCTGTACCTGAGCTATCTGCCGCTCCTCGTCGCGGATCCCGCGCAGTACGCGCGCTGGTTCGACGTCACGTCGGCGAAGCACCGCGTCGTGCTGTCGACCAAGGATCGCGCCGGCAAGCCGACGGTGCGCTACCAGCTCGAGCTCGACGATCAGGCGCGCGTCGTGGCCCTCACCGATGGTGACGGGGCCAGGCTCGTCGAGATCGCGTGGTCGTCGACCTGGCCGATGGCGGCCAAGGTGATGGGCCGCGCGGTCGAGGTCGGCTTCGTCGCCCAGGCGATGACCGACGCGATGTCCTGGGCGCACCAGGCGCCGGCCCAGGCGGTCGTCGTCGAGCTGCCGCTCCACCTCGTGCCGTTCGCGCACGATCAGGTGAAGCTCGCCCCGGTCGGCAGCGGGTCGTGGCGCCAGGCGCAGCGCCAGCTGATGGCGAGCTACCTCGCCATGCAGCAGCCGGGCGGCGCGGCGGTCTATCGCGAGCTCGCCGCGCACGGCGGCGTCGAACTCGGCGACCTCGTGCTCGCGGCGCCGGGGCTGATGGCGACCAGCAGCGACAAGGAGCTCGCCGACGCGCTCGCGCCGTTCGGCACCAGCCCGGATCGCGCGGTCGTCGCGCGCTACCTGCAGGCATCGCGCACCTACGCGCGCGACGGTCGCCCGGCGTCGCTCGCGCACCCGACCGAAGGTGGCCTCGTCGCGCAGCTGTTCACCCTGCGGGAGGCGAGCGCGAAGCTGGCCGCCGGCCGGGGCAAGGCGGCGGTCGACACGCTGCTGACCCTCGACGGTCGTGCCACGGCGCTCCGCACGATCGGCGCCGCGATGGCGTCCGCGCGCTACGAGGTGCCCGCCGTCGACGTCGCGCGGGTGTGGGAGAGCGCGGCGATCGGCGCGATGAAGAACATCGCCCGCGCGCAGGCCGCGGAGGCGCTGTGGAATCGCGGGGACTACGAGGCCGGGGCCGAGCGCATCGCCGCCCTCGTCGCGGACCTCGATCTGCGCGCGCGGCCACCCCGCCTGGACCTGGCCCCTCAGATGTTCAACGCGAGCCGGCGCGGCGGCGCGGGCTGGCAGCTCGTGTGGGCGTCGTGGCGCGAGCGCGTCCTCGCCGGTGGTGACTACGACCACGTGATGGCGCTGTTGTCGGCCGCCTATCAGAACGCCGACGACCAGCAGGCGATCCTGACGCGCGCGGCGGCGCTCGTCGGCGACGACGTCGACGCGCGGCTCGGCCTCGCGCGGATCGCGCTGGCGCGCAACCAGCTGCCGTTCGCGCAGGGGCTCGTCGAGCCGCTGCTCAAGATCCACCCGACGCGCGCGGTGTACGCGCTCGCGGCGCGGCTCGCGATGACGCAGGGCCGCACGGCGGACGCGCTCGCGGCGCTCGAGGCGGCGCAGGCCGTCGGAGGTGACGAGCCGGTGGGGATCGCCACGGTGCGCGGCGAACTCGCGCAGATCATCGCGCTCGCGCGCCAGCTGGCGGTGCAGGCGACCGGGCCGGCGCGCCAGGACGCCGTCGACCGGGCGCTCGCGTGGGGCGCGAAGTGGCGTGCCATCGATCAGGGCAACCCTCAGATCGACCAGGTGCTCGGCGACCTGCTGCTCGCGGTCGGCGACACCGCGGGGGCGTGGCGGCAGCTGTCGACGGTGATCGAGCGCGCGCCGATGGCGGGCGACGGGTACATGACGGTCGCCGAGACCTTCGAGCGCCAGGGCCGGGTCGCCGAGGCGGTCGAGCTCTGGCAGCAGGCGCTCGTCCTCGACCAGACCAATCCGACGCCGCGGTTCCGCAAGGCGCAGGCCCTGATCGCGCTCGGCAAGGCCGCCGAGGGTGATGCCCTGCTCCGGGACATCGCGAACGGCCGGTGGCACGAGCAGTGGAGCGGGATCGTGTGGCAGGCCAGGGGGCTGATCGACCGCGGCAAGCCGCCGCGCTGATACTGTCCGGCCGTGGCACCCCCGACGAAGACCGCGGGCGAGCTGGAGCTCGCGTTCTACGAGAAGTTCCTGTGGGGCAAGGGCCTCGAACCGTACCCCGTGCAGGAGCAGGCGATCGCGGCGATCTTCGCCGGCAAGAGCGTGATGGTCACGGTGCCGACCGGCACCGGCAAGACGCTGATGGCCAAGGCGGCGCTGTTCGCGGCGCTCGAGCGCGGCCAGCGCGCGGTCTACACGACGCCGCTGCGCGCGCTGACCGAGGAGAAGTACCGCGAGCTGGGCGGCGATTTCGGCGAGGGTTACGTCGGGTTCGCGACCGGCGACTACAAGGTGAACCGCGACGCGCCGATCCAGGTCGAGGTCGCCGAGATCCTGTGGAACCGGATCGTCGCCGAGAAGCACACGGTCCCCGCCGAGATCGTCGTGATGGACGAGGGCCACTACTTCAACGATCCCGAGCGCGGCTACGTGTGGGAGCAGTCGATCATCGGGCTCGATCCCCGCACGCAGCTGGTGATCCTGTCCGCGACCGTCGGCCGCCCCGACAAGTTCTGCCACTGGGTCGAGCTCACGCGCCGGATGCCGATGACGCTCATCGAGTCGCGCGAGCGCAAGGTCCCGCTGGTCCACGAGTTCCGCGAGGAGATGATGATCGATACCGTGCGCGAGCTCGCGCACACCGGCGACGTCCCCGCGATCATCTTCGTGTTCGGGCGCGAGCAGTGCTTCGAGGTCGCGCGGCTCGTGAAGTCGTGCCGTCGGTTCACGACCGACGAGGAGAAGGCGAAGATCGAGGCGATGTGCGACGCCGCGCTGCTCCCCGGTGGCTGCGCCAAGGAGCTGCGGCCGCTGCTCACGCACGGCATCGGCATCCACCACGCCGGGATCCTGCCGCGCTACAAGGCGCTCGTCGAGGCGCTCGCGCTCGAGCGGCTCATCAAGTTCGTCGTGTCGACCGAGCGGCCGAGTACCACCAGATGGCGGGGCGCGCCGGCCGGCCGCAGTTCGACGACCGCGGCCTCGCGATCACGCTGGCGCCCGAGGAGATCGTCAGCGACATCAAGAAGGAGCTCAAGGACGGCCGGAAGCGCCCCGCGTACGACGAGGCGAAGATCAAGAAGGGCGTCTACAACCGCCACAAGAGCGAGGCCCAGCGCAAGAACGACATCGTGTGGACGCCCGAGGTCCACGCCGAGCTCGTCGCCGGCGAGCCCGCCGAGCTGCACAGCCGCACCAAGATCACCGCCGAGCAGGTGCTCGCGATCGGCCTCCCCGATCTGACGACGACGACGCTCGGGACGCCCGGCGAGCAGCGCATGGCCGAGGCCGAGGCGTCGTTGCCCGCGTCGATGCGGCTCGACATCGTCACCGTGATCGAGCACCTGCTGGTCGACGATCGCGAGAAGCGCGCGCTCCACAAGACGCTCGCGCAGCTCGTCGACAACCTGCGCGCGATCGGCGTGCTCGACGAGCACGGCAAGCAGATCGCGGGGCAGATGATCGGCCAGCTCCAGGGCATGGACGGCCTGTTCATCTACTACGTGCTGTTCAACCACCAGCTCGAGTACGTCGAGCTGCGCGAGCTCGTCGAGTACCTGATCGACAACGACATCATCCAGCGCGTCCTCGATCGCGAGCTCGAGGACAAGAAGCGCGAGTGGATGCGCACCAAGCTGCGCGAGCTGCGCGAGGGCAACCCGCAGGTCAGCTGGGAGGACGTCGAGGCGCTGTGGGAGAAGGAGAACCCGCGCGTGCTCACGCGCGTCGAGCTGATCCACCAGGAGCTGGCGAGCAAGATCCCGCACGCCGAGCTGCACGGCGGCAAGAAGGCCAAGAACGTGTGGGCGCGCTTCGAGGACGGCGGGCTGCCATTCGTCGAGTTCGTCGAGAAGAACCGGCTCGAGCACGAGGAGGGCAACCTGTTCTCGTACCTCGTGCGGGTGATGAACTTCGCGCGCAAGCTCGGCGAGGCGTCGAAGCTCTCCGAGTTCGAGGACATGGCCGAGCGCGTCCAGCGGATCCTCGCGCACGTCGACGTCCGGCTCGTGGACGATCGCAAGTGGTAGCGGCTCCCACCGCCCCTGCGCTGACGCGACGGACCGCCTGGACGATCGGCATCGTGGCGATGCTGACGATGACCGTGAGCTACATCGATCGCTCCACGCTCGCGGTGCTGGCGCCGACCGTGACCAAGGCGCTCGACATCTCCGACGCGCAGTACGGCTGGCTGACCTCGGCGTTCTCGATGGCGTACCTGATCGCGACGCCGGTAGCGGGCTGGTGGATCGATCGCGTCGGGGTGCGTCGCGGCCTGGTCGCCTCGGTGCTGGTGTGGTCATCGTTCGCCGCGCTGCACGCGCTCGTCCCCGGGTTCGGCGTGCTGTTCGCGCTGCGGATCGCGCTCGGCGTGACCGAGGGGCCGAGCTTCCCGGGCGCGGCGCTCACGATGGCCCGGGTGCTGCCGCCGGAGGATCGCTCGCGCGGGTTCGGCGTGCTGTTCACCGGCTCGATGCTGATCGAGGTGATCTTCTCGCTCGACGGCATTGGCTTGCTGGGCTTCGAGGCGGCGCTCAACCGCGACTATCCGGTGATGTTCGGCACGCTGTACTTCTTCGGCCTGATCGGGCTGATCATGGGGATCGTGGGCGACCTCATGTACATGATCGTCGACCCGCGCATCGACTTCGAGGCGCGCGCCTGATGAGCCCG
>JAPLLF010000916.1 GCA_026387715.1 Pseudomonadota bacterium | reverse complement strand
GCTCGAGCACGTCCAGCAGGTGCGCGACGTCGCGCGCGCGGCGCTCGACTCGGCGACGGCGCAGCTCGACCTCGCGCGCGCGCAGCGCGGGATGGCCGAGTCCCGGGTCGTCGAGGCCCAGGGCCGCGTCACCCAGAGCGCGCCGGTCGATCAGCAGGTCGCGGCGGCGCGGGCCGCCGCCGCGCTCACCGCGGCGCGCGTGAAGGCGGCCGAGGTCGCCAGCGCGCGGGCGAAGCTGCAGCGCAGCTACGCGAGCGTGACGTCGCCGGTCACCGGCATGGTGAGCAAGCTCGGCGCCCACCCCGGGCAGACGATCGCGATGGGGCAGACGCTGCTCATGGTGGTGCCCGTCGAGAACTTCGTGATCGCGAACTTCAAGGAGGGCCAGATCGCGCGGATGCACCCGGGCGACGCCGTCGACATCGAGCTCGACGCGTTCCCGGGCCAGGCGCTCCACGGGGTCATCGAGACGATGTCTCCCGCGACCGGCGCGCGGTTCTCGTTGATCCCGCCCGACAACGCGACCGGCAACTTCGTCAAGGTCGTGCAGCGCGTGCCCGTCAAGATCACCTGGACGCAGCCGCCGACCATGGCGCTCCGGCCCGGCCTGTCGGCCGAGGTCGTCGTCCACGTGAAGTGATCACACCGAGATGCGAAACAGCGAGCCGCTCGCTTCGAACGCGAACAGGTGGGCGCCGCACGACACCAGCTGCTTGGTCGTCCACCCGCTGTTGATCGCTTCCCACGCGCCGGTCGCCGGATCGACGTCGTAGAGCTCGCCGCCGTCGACGACGTAGAGCCGACCGAGGTGGGCGCACGCCGCGGTCGTGTTCGCCCACGTGCCGTCGAGCTCCTCCCACGTGCCGGTCTCCGCGGACACGCGGTAGAGCGATCCGCCTCGCTCGAACACGAACAGCGCGTCGTCGATCGCGGTCATCTGCACGGGGTCCCAGCTGCCGTCGAGCTGGGTGTACGTGCCGTCGAGCGCGACCCGGTACAGGTTGACGCCCTCGACCACGTAGGCCACGCCGTTCGTCGACGTCGCGGCCTTGAGCTCGACGTAGGTCCCGTCGAGCTCTTCCCACGTGCCGTCGGCCGCGGCCACGCGGTAGAGCGCGCCGCTGCGCTCGAACGCCAGCAACGCCGGCCCACACGCGACGAGCGCGACGGTGTCCCACGTCCCGGCGAGCTGCTCCCAGGTATCCCGCTCGCCATCGAGCGCGAACAGCGCGCCGTTGGTCACCGCGTAGATGCGATCGCTCGCCGTCGCCGCCGACGTGCCCGCCCAGTTCCCTTCCAGTTCCTCGTATGCGCCGCGAGTCATGTGGATCGGTTGTAACACCAGTGTCAGACTCTCGCGGATGCGGAGAGTCTTCGTTGGTGTGTTCGTGGTCGCCGCTGCGATCGGATGCGGTTCCAAATCAAGCTCCGACGAGGACGCCAAGAAGGCGCCGGTGCCGGTCGCCAGCGGGAGCGGCAGCGCCATCGTCCTGGTCGCGGATCCCCCGCTCGGGCTCGACCTCCGGCTGTCCAACGGCAAGCAGGCGCGGCCCGATGCCGACACGTCGAAGCTCGCGCCGGGCAAGCCACTCGCCGACGGGGACGTCACGGCGTTGCTCGCGCGCAGCAAGCCGATCGAGGCGAACGCGACCGACAAGAAGACGTTCGCGCTCCGGCCGGGCTCGCAGCCGTTGCCGCGGACGGGCCAGACGATCACCGGCGCGTTCCCGCCGGATCCCTCCACGCTGCTGCCGCCGGTCGCGAGCGACGCCGCGAAGGATCTGACCGTCCTGCGCTACATGCCCGAGGGGCCGGTGCCGCTGGCGCCGCAGCTCACCGTGACGTTCTCGCACCCGATGGTCGCGGTGACCTCCCAGGAGGAAGCCGCGAAGGTCCAGCCGGTGAAGCTGACGCCGACGCCGAAGGGCGCGTGGCGGTGGCTCGGGACGCGCACGATCGTGTTCGATCCCGACGTCCGGTTTCCGCAGGCGACGACGTACCAGGTCGAGGTGCCCGTCGGCACCAGGAGCGCCACGGGCGCGGCGCTCGCCAAGCCCGTGACGTTCGCGTTCGAGACCCCGGCGCCGGTGCTCGTGGCGCACTGGCCGTCGGACTACCAGACGCAGCGCACCGACGAGCCGATGTTCCTGCTGTTCGATCAGAAGGTCGACGCCAAGGCCATCCTCGCGAAGGTCGCGGTCAAGGTCGGCACCAACGGCTACGCCGTGCAGGAGCTCGACGCCGCGGCGATCGCGGCGAACGAGCACGTCAAGGATCTCGTCGAGGCCGCCCACCAGAGCGAACAGGACGGCCGCTGGGTCGCGTTCCGCGCGACGAAGCCGTTCCCCACCGACGCGCAGGTCGAGGTCACGCTGCCCGTGGGCACGCCCTCGGCCGAGGGGCCCAATCCGACGAAGGTGGCGCAGCTCTATTCGTTCCGCACGTATCCGCCGCTGCGGTTGATGAACGCCACGTGCGGCTACAACGAGTGCCGCCCGGGGACGCCGCTCACGTTCGAGTTCACCAACGTGCTCGATCTCGACAAGCTCGAGGCGCTCAAGGCGAAGATCGTGGTGACGCCCCCGCTCGAGCTCAAGATCACGAGCTACGGCCAGAACCTCATGCTCGCGGCCGCGACGACGCCGCGCACGAGGTATCACGTCACGATCCCGAGCGCGCTCGAGGACGCGTTCGGTCAGACGCTGGGCCACGAGGAGAGCCGGGACTTCGCGGTCGGCGACGCGTACCCCAGCTTCTATGGCCCCAACGGGCTCGTCGTCCTCGATCCCGCGGCGCCGAAACCGACGCTCGACTTCTTCGCGACCAACTACGCCAACCTCCGAACAAGCTGTCGGAGGTCCACGTCGATCTCTCGCCGGCGCTGTCGAAGGCGGGCCTGGGGCACGTCATCGCGTTCGTCGAGCCGTCGCCGTGGACGGAGAGCTACGAGCCCCCGACGATGATCGCGTGGGCGCAGTCGACCAAGCTCGCGATCGACGCGCACGCGGACTACGAGGCGCTCACGGCGCACGCGACGGAGCTCGCGACCGGCAAGCCGGCGAAGGACGTGGCGTTCGCGCTGCGCGCGGACGTCGGCGCTGCGGGCGTCTCCGGCACGAGCGACGTGACCGGGCTCGCCCGACTGGCGTACGAGGGCGCGGGTGGCTACACGCGGCTCGTCGCGACCCGCGGCGAGGACGTCGCGTTCCTCGTCGGCTACGGGCCGCAGTGGTCGCAGGGCACCCGGGACCCCGCGCGGCTCGCGTGGTACGTCGTCGACGATCGCCAGCTGTACCGGCCGGGGGAGGACGTCTCGCTCAAGGGCTGGCTGCGCGTGCTCGAGGGCGGCAAGGGCGGCGACGTGGCGGCGTCGGCGACGACCAAGGTGTCGTTCACCGCGCTCGACTCGCGCGGCAACAAGATCGGCGAGGGCACCGCGGACGTCAACGCGGCGGGGGCGTTCGACGCGCGGTTCACGCTGCCCAAGACGCCGAACCTCGGCTACGCGCGCGTCGTGTTCTCCGCCGATCCAGGGGGCATGTACGGCAACGTGTACACGCACCAGCTGCGGGTCGAGGAGTTCCGGCGGCCCGAGTTCGAGGTCAAGGCGGCGGCGAGCCAGGGGCCGTTCCTCGTCGGGCAGGGCGGTGACGTCACGGTCTCTGCGAAGTACTACGCCGGCGGCGGCTTGCCCGGCGCGCCCGTCGTGTGGAACGCGACGGCCACGTCGACGAGCTTCACGCCCCCGAACCGCGACGACTACTCGTTCGGCACGTGGTCGCCGTGGTGGATCGACGCGCCGTACGGCGGGTACGGCGGCGACATGTACGACGACGAGGGCTACTACGATCGCGGCTACCGCGGCGGCTGGCGACGTGGCGGCGGCGGCGGCGGCAAAGACAAGGTCAAGCGCGCGAAGGCGTCGTACCAGCTCGCGGCCAAGACCGACGGCGGCGGCGAGCACGTCCTCCACCTCGACTTCCTGTCGGTCAAGCCCTCGGTGCCGATGCAGGTCACGACGACCGCGTCGGTGACCGACGTCAACCGCCAGCAGTGGTCGGCGGCGACGACCATGATCGTCCACCCCGCGTCGCGGTACGTCGGCATGAAGAGCGCGCGGCCGTTCGTCGACGTCGGCACGCCGTTCGACCTGTCGGTGATCGGCGTCGATCTGGACGGCAAGATCGCGACCGGCGCGGCCATCGCCCTCACGTCGGTGCGGCTGGCCGGCGACTGGGAGAAGGGCGAGTACAAGATCAAGGAGCTCGATCCGCAGGCGTGCGCCATCACGATCGCCGGGGACGCCGGGATCTGCCACTTCACGACGCCCAAGGGCGGTGAGTTCAAGGTCACCGCGACGATCACCGATCCGCAGGGGCGGACGAACCAGTCGACCTTCAACTACTGGGTCACCGGCGGCGATCAGCTGCCGGCCCGCGAGGTCTCGCAGGAGACGATCAAGCTCATCCCGGACAAGAAGGAGTACACGGTCGGCAACACCGCCGAGCTGCTCGTGCAGGTGCCGTTCTTCCCGGCCGATGGCGTGATCACCTGGCGCCGCCAGGGCATCGTGAAGCTCGAGCACATCGCGTTCGACGGCCCCACGACGGTCATCAAGGTCCCGATCGAGGACGCGATGACGCCGAACCTGGTCGTCCAGGTCGATCTCGTCGGCACCGCGCCGCGGCTCGACGACAGCGGCAAGCCCGATCCGAAGTTGCCGCGCCGCCCGGCGTACGCCGAGGGCTCCCTGTCGCTGAAGATCCCGCCGAAGCAGCGCACGCTCGCGGTGACCGTCGCGCCTGAGGCGGCGAAGGTCTCGCCCGCCGCGAAGACGTCGGTGACCGTCGAGGTGCGCGACGCGGCGGGCAAGCCGGTCGCCGATGCGGAGGTCGCGGTGATCGTCGTCGACGAGTCGATCCTGTCGCTCGCGGCGTACTCTCACCCCGACCCGATCGACACGTACTACGGCGCGCGCAACCCCAACGGCTACGACTCGTTCCTCCACCAGTTCCTCAAGCTCGCGCGTCCCGACACCACGGTGACGACGGCGGCGCCGGGCGGCGCGGCCGCGGGCTCGGGTGCGTTGCCGCCACCTTCGCCGGTGGCGGCGGCAGCGCCGATGGCGTCCGAGAAGGAGGAGTCGGGCGGGACGGGCAACGCGATGGCGCTCGACGAGGGCAAGATGGGCAAGCGGGACGACGCGCCGTCGGCGGGCAAGGCCGCGCCGAAGCGCGCGCGCCAGGAGGCGATCGAGCAGGCGCAGAGCGCCGGCATCCTGGGCTCGATCGTCGACGGGCCCGTCGACGGTGGTTCGGCGATCGCGGTGCGCTCGAACTTCAACCCGCTCGCGGCCTTCGCGCCGGTCGTCAAGACCGACGCGAACGGCAAGGCCACGGCGCAGGTCACGATGCCGGATAACCTGACGCGCTATCGCATCATCGCGATCGCGTCGTCGGACACGCGGCAGTTCGGCAAGGGCGAGAGCGCGATCACGGCGCGGCTCCCGCTGATGGTGCGCCCGAGCGCGCCGCGGTTCCTCAACTTCGGCGACACGTTCCAGTTCCCGATCGTCGTGCAGAACCAGACCGACGCGGCGATGACCGTCAAGCTCGCGATCCGCGCGACCAACGCCAGGCTCACCGACGGCGCCGGTCGCGAGATCACGGTCCCCGCGAACGATCGCGTCGAGGTGCGGTTCCCGGCCGCCGCGGAGATGGCGGGCACCGCGCGCTTTCAGGTCGTGGGTAGCGCGGGCAGCGCGAACGACGCGGCGGAGGTGTCGTTGCCGGTGTGGACGCCGGCGACGACCGAGGCGTTCGCGACCTACGGCACGATCGACGACGGTGCCGTCGCGCAGCCGATCGCGCTGCCCGGCAAGGTCGTCACCGAGTTCGGCGGCCTCGAGATCACGACCGCGTCGACCAACCTCGCGGCGCTCACCGACGCGTTCCTCTACATCGTGCACTACAAGTTCGACTGCGCCGAGCAGCGGGCGTCGCGCGTGATGTCGATCGTCGCGTTGCAGGACGTGCTGGCCGCGTTCAAGGCCGCCGAGATGCCGACCACCGCGGAGCTGGCGGCCAGCATGGACGACGACATGAAGCACCTCACCCAGATGCAGAACCCCGACGGCGGGTTCGTCTACTGGGAGCGCGGCTGGCCGTCCGAGCCGTACCTGTCGGTCTACGTCGCCAACGCGCTCCAGCGCGCGAAGGACAAGGGGCACGCGGTGCCACCGGCGATGCTCGAGCGCGCCAAGGCGTTCCTCCGCGAGATCGAGCAGCACTACCCGTGGTTCTACGGACCGGAGATCCGCTACGCGATCTCGGCGTACGCGCTGTCGACGCGCAAGCTGATGGGCGATCTCGACCTGCCGAAGGCCAAGACGCTCTACGTCCAGGCCGGCGGCGCGGCGAAGATGAACCTGGAGACCGGCGGCTGGCTGCTCGCGACGTTCGCGGGCAACCCGGGCGCGGCGAGCGAGCGCGCCGAGCTGGTGCGCAACGCGACGAACAAGGTCAGCGAGACCGCGGGCGCGGCGAACTTCACGGTGCACTACGACGACGGCGGGTACCTGCTGCTCGCCAGCGATCGCCGCGTCGACGCGATCATGCTCGACGCGCTCATCCAGGAGCAGCCCGCCAACGACCTGATCCCGAAGGTCGTCACCGGCTTGCTCGGGCACCGCAAGGCCGGCAAGTGGCTGAGCACGCAGGAGAACACCTGGGCGCTCGTCGCGCTCGATCGCTACTTCCGCACGTACGAGAAGGTGACCCCGGACTTCGTCGCGCGGCTGTGGCTCGGTGCCGACTACGCGGGTGACCACCCCTTCAAGGGGCGCCAGACCGATCAGTTCCAGGTCGACATCCCGATGAGCGTGGTCGCGACGCACGACAAGCAGAACCTGACGATCCAGAAGGACGGCAAGGGCCGCCTGTACTACCGCGTCGGCATGAAGTACGCGCCGGCGTCGCTCAAGCTCGACGCGGCCGACTACGGGTTCGTCGTCACCCGCACCTACGAGGGCATCGACGATCCCAAGGACGTCACGCGGGCGCCCGACGGCGTGTGGCACATCAAGGCCGGCGCGCGCGTGCGCGTGAAGCTCGAGATGGCGAACGAGAACCGCCGCTACCACGTCGCGCTCGTCGATCCGCTGCCCGCGGGGCTCGAGGCGGTGAACCCGACGCTCGGCGTGTCGGCGCCGGTGCCGCCGCCGGACGAGGCAGCTGCGAAGCAGCCGGAGAACCGCTACAGCTGGTGGTACCGCACCTGGTACGACCACCAGAACATGCGCGACGAGCGCGTCGAGGCGTTCACGCAGCTCCTGTGGGAGGGCGTACACTCCTACGACTACGTCGCCCGGGCGACGACGCCCGGCAACTTCGTCGTGCCGCCGCCCAAGGCCGAGGAGATGTACATGCCCGAGACGTTCGGCCGCGGCGCGAGCGACCGCGTCATCGTCGAGTGAGCTCGACGAGAGCATCGCATGCTGCAACCTGCCCACGGTTGACGTTGAGCTTGGCGCATTTGACGTCGACCCCCATCCTTGACGCTTTGAACGGCCAACGTCGCGGTGCGTCGAGGTTGACGTTGTCGTGGGTCAACGTGCAACCCCGACCAGGGCCTGTCCCTGAACTCCGCGGCGTGGGCGGAGGTACTCGTGCTCGTGCTCGTGCTCGTGCTCGTGTGCTCAGCGGCACATCTTCGTCCGCATCCCGACCATCCTGACCACGAGCTGCTAACGCGATCGCGCATCGGTAGCCATCGAGCTTCTCGTCATCGAGCATCTCGACGATCGGCCGCCCGACGGAACGGTTGCGTCGAGCACGAGCACGAGCACGAGCACGACCACGAGTACGAGTACCTAGATTCGCAGCCAGAGCAGCGCGCATCCGATGGCAACCACCGCGGCGTAGTTGCCCAGAGTCATTTCGTAGCGGGTCGCGAAGGCGCACCTGATCGAAATCGAAGGCACCACTCGCTGCGGATTTCAAAGACCCCTAGTTCGGGCGGGCCGTCGCCTCGAGGAACTTCTCCTCGAGCGACGAGCCTTCCTTGACGCTGCGCGGGATCACGCCGCCCTTGGCGAGCTCGGCGATGAGGTTCGACACGACCGTGTCGCTCGTCGATCCGGCCGGGATCGCGAGCGTGATGTGGTACTCGTGGGTCTGCGGATCGATCTGCACGCCGCCGACGCCGGGGAGCCCACGGAGCTTCGCGAGCTCGAGCTCGGCGAGCGGCCGCCCGAAGAGGATGCGCACCACGCCGGTCGCCTGGGTGAGCTCCTTGACGCTGCGGTACTCGACGAGCTTGCCGTTGTTGAGGATCGCGACGGTCGTGCACATCTCCTGGATCTCGGCCAGGTTGTGGGACGAGATCAGGATCGTCGCCTCGGCCTTGCGCTTGATGTCGGCGATCAGCGCGCGTACGGCCGCGGCGTTCACCGGATCGAGCCCGGCCGTCGGCTCGTCGAGCACGATCACCTCGGGCTTGCCCATGAACGCCTGCGCGATGCCGAGGCGCTTGGTCATGCCGTGCGACAGCGCGCGCGCGTTCTTCTTCTGCGCTTCGAGCAACCCGACCAGCTCGAGCACGCGGGTCGCTTCGGAGGTCGCGGCTTCCTTGGTCATGCCGTTGAGGCGGGCGAAGAACTCTAGCTGCTCGCGCACCGGCACGTTGCCCTGGAACAACGCGTCCTGCGGGAGGATCGTGAGCCGGCCCTGGAGCTCGCCGATGTGCTCGACGTCGACCCCGAGCACCTCGATCGAGCCCGACGAGGGCTTGAGGAAGTTGGCCATGATCGAGAACATCGTCGTCTTGCCGGCGCCGTTGGGGCCGAGCAAGCCGAACACCTGGTTCGCGGGAATCTCGAAGCTCACGTCGTCGAGCGCGCGCTGGCGACCGAACAGCTTCGTGACGTTCTTGATGACGACGGCTGGAGCGGTCACAGGTCACGCTTCCCGAAGTACCGGTTGCCGGTGAAGGTCAGGAGCGCGGTGAACGCTAGCATGATCAAGAGGCCGCCGATGAACTTGAGCCCGAAGGGTTCGAATAGCCACCACTTGTAGCCGAACGGGGTGAGGTACTGGCCGTAGGCGATCACCGGCTGGATCTTGGATCCGAGGCTGATGACCCACGGGTACATGTACGCGAGCAGCAGCGAGATGATGAGCGAGCCGAACGCCGAGTCGATCGCGCACGAGATCCACGCGCACAGCGCCATGTACGGCATGACGAAGACCATCACGCGGAGGTAGCCGTGCGCCAACCAGAAGATCATGTCCGCCTTGGGATGCACGTGGACCTTGGCGGCCATGTACATCCCGAGCACGACGAACAGGAGCAGGAACACCAGGGCCGAGAACAGGTAGGTCCCGATCAGCCTCCCCAGGAAGATGTTCGTGCGTTCGGTGCGGATGAGCAGGAACCGGAGGCCACGACTGCTGATGTCGCTCGACGTCTGGTTGAACCCGCTGAGGCAGGTCAGGAAGGGCGTGAACAGCATCAGCAGCACGAGGAACGCCGTCACCATCGCGGGACGTTCCTTGGTCATGTAGTCGAGCTGCTCGTCGCCGCTCGGCTCCACGACCCAGTCGATCACGCTCCGCGCCGCCGAGATCACCTTCTTGTTGACCTCGCCGTCGAGCATCCCCTGCTGGGCGGCGAGCTCGCCGCGCATCTGGGGATCGAGGTCCTCGGCCTTGAGCTGCTCGCTGAACTTCGCCTTCTGCTTGTCCATCAGCTCGAGCGGCGCGACCGTGCACTGCGCGAGGACGAGCCCCGTGATGAGGGTCATGAAGATCGAGATCAGCCCCGCGCCGCCACGCATGCCGTGGCGAACCGAGTGAGACGCGACCAGCTCGAGGTGTTTCCGGCGAAGCATGTGGGACCTCTTTGGACGATCAGTTGACGAGGTCGTCGGAGAAGGTCGTGTTGACCATGATCAACGTCAGCACCGGGTAGATCGTGAAGATGATCTGGGCGATGCCGAACGACTCGTCGAGCACCAGCACGTTGAGCAGCGTGCTGCCGAGCGACAGGATGGCGTACGCCGTGCCCATCGTGCGGCCCATGAAGCGCTTCATCTTGATGTAGCCGACGCCCGACGTGATCAGCAGGAAGGCCGACAGCGCGACGAGCAGCAGGCTCACGAAGGCCATCGTCTGGGAGCCCACGGGCTCCCCGTCGATCTTGGCGCCGGCGCTGTTGAGCAACGCGAGCCCCGCGAGGCCGATGAGGGTGAACAGCGCCCACAGCCCACCGAATACGAAGTTCAGAACGGCAAGTGCCGTGAGCCCACCGGGGCGTGATCCCTCAGCCATCGTGATTTGCTCCCTCTAGAGTTTGGCGCGCGACAGAACGCCCGAACAGTAGCATCACCGGTCGGGCAGCGGCGGCGTGAACAGCTCGATCGTGGCGACGGGCACACCGTCGGCGTCGACCCCTCCGACGACGAGGATCTGGTCGTTCGGCAACGCGATCGCGGCCGCGCCCGATCGGGGGACGACGAGCGGGATCGTCGCGACGAGGGCGAGCGTCACGGCGTCGAACACGTCGGCGGTCGCGCCTCCGGCGACGAGCACGTGGCGCGTGGTCGCGGCGACCGCGGGGCGCGCGCGCGCCACGCTGGTCGTGCCCATCGGGGTCACCGTGAACGCGATCGGGTCGATGCGCAGGAGCCCCAGCGGTTCGACGACGAGGATCGTGTGATCGCCCGGATTCGCGACGAGCCGGACGTCGTCGGAGGTCTCCACCGCGGGCAGCGCATCGACGACGTCGTCGCGAAACCGCGTGTAGCCGGCCGGGCCGCGAAAGATCGCGCTGATCGTGCCGTCGGTCGCGGTCACGGACGCCCCGGTCGGCGGCAGGCTCGGCAGGTCGGTGCGCGCGGCGATCACGTTGCCGCCGATCGCGAGGGCGGGCGTGCCGCCGACGACGAACTGGTCGACGTTCGTGCGCGCGGGTGGCCCGAGCTCGCAGTCGCGGGCGTACGCCGGCTGATCGCCGAGCGTGGCGTAGGCGCCGGTCGGCGGGGTCGCGGTCGACAGCTTCCACAGTTGCCCGGCCGCGGCGCCACCGTCGACGCCCGTCGTGCGACCGCCGAACACGTAGACGTCGTTGGCCCGGGTCACGGCGATGCACGGGTGGGCGCGGGCCGCCGGCATCGGGAGGACGTCGACGAGCGAGTGATCGTAGGCGTTGTAGATACCGACGTCGGCCGAGGCGGCGGCGTCGGCGCCACCGACGAGGATCGCGCCGTAGCTCAGCGGGGCGACCGCGAGCGCCGAGCGGGCGGGCGCGAGGTCGTGGGGAGCGGCCGCGAGCGACATCGGCGGCGCCAGGTAGATCACGACGCGCGCGGTGATCGCCGCGACGGGAAATGCCGGCGATTGTCCGACCGCCACGATCGTGCCCGCGGCGTCGAGCCCGGCGAGCTCGATCGCGCGCGCGCCGCCGTCCGCGGGGAGGTCGAGCGACACGTCGAAGCCCGCGGCGGTGCGCTCGACGAGCGTCGTGGTGTCCGGATCGGTGATCGTGAACCGCAGCGTCTGCACGCCGTCGAGCAGCGTCGAGCCTGGCGCGGTGACGAGCTCCACCCCGATCGTGCCCTCGTTGCCCGCGCATGCGCTCGCGCACGCGCTCGCCAGGATCGCCGCGAGCATCCTCACGGGGCCCCCGGGACGAGGGCCGCGATCGCGCGCGCGGTCACGCCGACGATCCGCACGGTCTTCCGGCGCGACGACTGCCCGGCGATGATCGAGATCGCCGACCGCGCGACGTCGAGCTCCTCGGCGAGCAGCTCGATCACGGCCGCGTTCGCCTCCCCATCGACCGGCGGGGAGGTCACCGCGAGCTTGAGGCGGCCGTCGTGGAGTGGCCCGACCTTGGCGCGCGAGGCTCGCGGTTGCACGTGGACGTCGAACGTCACGGCGCCCTCCAGCTCGCGGATGGGCAGCGTCGCCGTCACTTGCCGCCGCGGCCGAGCTCGCGCGCGCGCTTCGTCGCCGTCTCGACGGCGTTGATCAGCGTCGTGCGGAGGCCGCCCTCCTCGAGCGTGTGCAGGCCCGCGATCGCCGTGCCACCCGGCGAGGTCACCATGTCCTTGAGCTTGCCCGGGTGCTCGTCGGTCTCGAGCAGCATCTTCGCCGAGCCCATCACCGTCTGGGCGGCCAGGCGCTGGGCGATGCGGCGCGCGAGCCCGACCTTGACGCCCGCGTCCGCGAGCGCCTCGAGGATCAGGAAGATGTACGCGGGGCCCGAGCCCGACAGGCCGGTCACCGCGTCGAGGTGGATCTCGTCGAGCGTGACCGTGATGCCGACGGCGTCGAACAGCGCGGTGGCGATCGCGAGATCATCCTGGGTCGCCGCCTTGCCCGCGCTGATCGCGGTCGCGCCTGCGCCCACGAGCGCCGGCGTGTTCGGCATCGCGCGCACGACGCGCACGCCCTCGCCGTGGAGGTGGCTCTCCAGGGTCGCGCAGTCGACGCCCGCCGCGACCGAGATGACGAGCGTGTGCGGGCGCACGTGGTCACCGATCTCGCGCAGCACCTTCTCCATGATCTGCGGCTTGGTCGCGAGCACGACGATCGAGGCGCGGGAGGCGATGTCCTTGTTGTCCCCGGTACAAACGATGCCGTAGCCGGCGCGCAGCTCGGCCTGGCGCTCGGCGCGGGGCGAGGATGCGAACACGCGATCGGCGCCGACGTGGCCACCGCGGATGAGGCCGCGGATGAGCGCCTCGGCCATGTTGCCGGCGCCGATGAAGCTGATGGATCTATCGGCGAGGAGCGTCACGAACCGTGGATATCACGCATTCCGCAACCAGGTCGCGATCTCGTGGAGCGGCACCACCTGGTCGACCGCGCCGGTGTCGTGCGCCGCCTTCGGCATGCCGTAGATCATCGACGACGCTTGATCCTGCGCGGCCGTCTTGCCCTCGGCCTTCTTGATCGCGGCGAGGCCGGCCGCGCCGTCCTTGCCCATGCCGGTCATCACGACGCCGACGAGCCGGCGGCCGTAGATCGGGACGGCCGAC
>JAPLLF010000460.1:3182-11041 GCA_026387715.1 Pseudomonadota bacterium | reverse complement strand
AAGTGATCCACAAAACCACGTGGAAACCGGGGATTCGCCATCCAGTCATCGCATCTCCTTCCACGGGTCGAATCGGCTCACAGGCCGTGTGTTGACTCGAGTGATTTTCCGGGAGCTATTGGTCGAATTCTTCCTGGACCGCGACGACCATCGCGATGATCACGCCGAGCGTCGCGTAGGTCAGGCCCATGCCGACGACGTACGACGTCGCCAGGGCGAGGCGGCGCGAGCGCTTCACGTCCTTGCCGCGCGCGCCGAAGATGCCCAGGGTGATCGGGATCATCGGATACACGCACGGCGTGAGCGACGTCTGGAACCCGAAGCCGAACGCCGCGAGGTACATCCACAGCCAGCCGCGCTGCTGGTACTCGCTGAACGTCGTCTCGCACGCGGCGGCCGATGCGACGTTCGGAACCAGCACTGCGCCCATCAAGAACAGACCGAGGGCTAGAGCCCAGACAACGGGACGGCGCATGGCGGGGCGGACTATAGACCGGACCCGGGCGTCACCGCATTCCAGGACTTCGCCGGAACGAACTGGAACACTGTGATCCAGGCCTTGCCCGTTGTAGGGTGCCGCCGTGGTTTCCTGGATCGACGAGCTGACACCCGCCCACGTCAAGGGTCTCGACGTCTACCAACCTGGCAAGCCCATCGAGGAGCTCGAGCGCGAGCTCGGGATCTCCGGGGCGATCAAGGTCGCGTCGAACGAGAATCCACTAGGCCCGTCGCCGCGCGTCGTCGCCGGGTTGCCGGCGGAGCTGGCCAAGCTGCACCTCTATCCCGATGCCGGTGGCTTCGCGCTCCGGCGCGCGCTCGCCACCCGGTACGGCGTCGACCTCGCGCAGATCTCGCTCGGCAACGGGTCCAACGATCTGCTCTACCAGCTCGTCCTCGCGCTGTGCGGGCCCGACGAGGAGGTGCTCACGCACCGCTACGCGTTCCTGTCGTATCGCCTCGCGGCCCAGGTCGCAGGCCGCACGTTCGTCGCCGCGCCGACGACGCCGGAGCTCGGCTGTGATGTCGACGCGCTGATCGCGGCCTTCACGCCCCGCACCAAGCTCGTCGTGGTCGGCACGCCGAACAACCCGACCGGCACGGTGTTGACGACCGCGGACGCGCAGAAGCTGCTCGCGGCGCTCCCGGCGCATGCGCTGCTCGTGGTCGACGAGGCGTACGCCGAGTTCGCCGACGCCTGGCCCGAGGTCGACCACGCCGATGGGCTGGCGTTGCTCGCCGCCGATCGCCGGGTCGTCGTGCTGCGCACGTTCTCCAAGATCTACGGGCTCGCGGGCCTCCGCGTCGGCTTCGCGCTCGGCGACGCGGCGGTGATGGACGTGCTCGGTCGGGTGGGGCGCACGTTCAACGTCAGCTCGCTGGCGCTGGCCGGGGCGCTGCTCGCGCTCGACGAGCGGGCGCACGTGACGGCGAGCGCGACCCAGGCGCGCGCCCAGATCACGCAGCTGCGCGCCGCGGTGCACGGGCCGGGCGTGAAGGTCTACCCGTCGCTCGCGAACTTCGTGCTGATCGAGTGCGGCCGCGAGTCGACGCCGGTCTACACCGCGCTCCTCAAGCGCGGCGTGATCGTCCGGCCGATGGCGGCGTGGGGCCTGCCGACGTGCATCCGCGTCTCGGTCGCGCGCGACGAGGAGCTGCCTCGCGTGATCGCGGCTCTCGACGACGTCCTCGCGTGAGAGCGGTCGCGGTCGCGCTCGCGCTCGCCGCGTGTGGTGGGCGCGCGACGCCCCGCCCGCCGAGTCGGACGACGGCCCATGCGGGCGGCGTCACCGTCGATCACCGCGCGTCGGCTGGCGATCGCCTGATCGCGATCCTCCCCGAGGACGCGCAGGTGATCGTCGAGGTCGACCTCGCCCGGCTGCGCGCGAACTCGACGGTCGGGCCGCTGGTCGCGCGGCTGCTCGCGGACCCGCACACCCAGCTCGACGCCCAGCCGTCGTTGCTCGCCGACGCCGACGTGGTCGTGCTCGCCGCGTACGGCGTCGGCACGGCCGAGGCCGCGACGGTCACGCTCGTCGGCCTGCGCGCCGGGGTCCAGCCGAACCTGGGACGCGTGATCGCCCCCGGGGTCGTCGCGCTCGGCCCGGCCTCGTGGCTCGATCAGGTGGCGGCCCGCCAGGCGATCCCGAACGTGGCTGCGGCGAGCGACCTCTACGCGTTGCGCGATCGCGCGATGCCAGCCGCGGCCCCGGGCGCCGCGCTGCGCGTCGTCGCCCGGCTGTCGTTCGACGCGCGGATCGCGCTCGCGCGCATGACCGGTCTGGAGGCCGCCCCCGAGCGCCTGTCGATCTGGGGTGACGTCGTCGACGATCTCGCGATCATCGCCGACGCCGATGGGGGCAAGGACGCCAGGCAGACGCAGACGCTGGTACGCGCCGCCCTCGCGTCGTTTGCCGGCGACCCGGTCGCGAGCGCGATCGGGATCCGATCGAGCCTCGAATCCGCGCGGATCTCGACGCACGGTGCGTGGGTTCGCGCGATCATCGCGATCGGGCCCTCGCACCTCCAGCGCGCCGCCGCGCGCGCCCTCGCCGGGATGAAAGTCGAACCATGAAGCTCCACGTCACACCGCAATCGCGTCCGCTCGGCGGCACCGTCACGATCCCCGGGGACAAGTCGATCGGCCATCGCGCGCTCCTGTTCTCGATCCTGTCCGCGACCCCGATCCGCGTGCGCGGCCTCGGCGACGGCGCCGACAACGGGCGCTCGGCGAAGGCGATCACCGCGCTCGGCGCGACGATCGCGCGCGACGGCGACGCGTTCGTGATCACAGGCACCGGCCTCGATGGCATGCGCGCACCGACGGCGCCCATCGATTGCGGCAACTCGGGGACGACGATCCGGCTGCTGTGCGGCCTGCTCGCCGGGCAGCGGTTCGCGACGACCTTGTTCGGCGACGCGTCGCTGTCGAAGCGGCCGATGCGGCGGGTGATCGAGCCGCTGTCGCTGATGGGGGCCAAGCTGGCAGGCGAGGGCAGCGGGCTCGACATCACGCCCCCGCTCGTCGTCGGCCCGGCGCTCGAGAGGCTCGCCGCGATCGACTACACGCTGCCGATGGCGTCGGCGCAGGTCAAGACCGCGCTCTTGCTCGCGGCGCTCTACGCCGATGGCGCGACCTCGCTCGTGGAGCCGGGCCCGTCGCGCGATCACTCCGAGCGCATGCTCGCGTACCTCGGCGCGCCGCTCGTCGTCGACCATCGCCGGGTGACGATCGAGACGCGCGGCTGGGATCGGCGGCTCGCCGGCTCGGGCTTCGAGGTCCCGTCGGATCCGTCGAGCGCGGCGTTCCTCGTGGCCGCGGCGCTGCTCGCCGGCGCGACCGAGGTCCGGCTGCCGAAAGTGTGCACGAACCCGACGCGGACCGGCTTCCTCGTCGCGATCGAGGCGATGGGCGGCACGGTCACGCTCGAGGACGTGCGCACGGCCGGCCCCGAGCCGATCGCGACCCTCGTCGTGCGCGGTCCGGCGCAGGGGCTCCGCGCGACGGAGATCGCGGGGGATCTCGCGGTGCGCTCGATCGACGAGCTGCCGATCCTCGCGGTGCTCGCGGCGCGGGCGAAGGGCACGACGATCGTGCGCGACGCCGAGGAGCTCCGCGTCAAGGAGTCCGATCGCATCGAGACGACCTGCGCGATGCTGCGCGCGTTCGGCGTCGCCTGCGAGGCGCGCCCCGATGGGTTCGCCGTCGAGGGTCGCCCCGATGGCGCGTTCACGGCGGGGCGCGTGCACGCCGACGGCGATCACCGGATCGCGATGGCCGGAGCGGTCGCCGGCCTGCTCGCCGATGGCGAGACCGTGATCGACGACGCCGACAACGTCGCGACGTCCTATCCGGGCTTCGTGGCGGCGATGCAGACGCTCGGCGCGTCGATCACCGCCACGTAGGGCATCTGCTCAGCCGAACGCGATGTTCTGCTGCGGGATCCAGTACGTGTTGCCGTCGGGCATCTGGCACAGGTGCTGGCCCTGGCCGATCTGCGCGATCACCGCCTGGTGACGGTTCCCGTCCTGGCCGGTGACCATGACGCGCATGCCGGGCTGCAGGCCCTGCTGCTGCTGCTGCTGCTGGACCTGCTGCTGATGCTGAGGTGGCATCTGCTGCATCTGCTGCGGTGCGCCCATCATCGGCTGCCCCATCGGGGTGCCGAGCTGCATCTGCGGCGCGCCCGCGGCGAGCTGCTGGAGCTGCTGCGAGTTGATGATGTTCGGCACCTGCTCGAGGAACTGCGGGGTGCCCTGGATCTTCTTCTGCCACGGCGAGATGCGGAGGGTCTCCGCCGGGCCGCTGTGCATCACCCACGTCATCGACTTGTTGTTCGCGATGCCGCTCGTCGAGCAGCTCGCGATGTTGCGCACGTCCCACTGCTCGACGCCGAGGTTCATCTGCTGCGGGCCGCCGGTCCAGAAGCTCATCTTCGTGCGGACCAGGATCATGCGGCGATTCGTGAGCACGACGAAGTACGCCTTCGTGATCAAGAACAGCAGCAAGCCACCGACGAGCAGGATCTGCATCGCGAGGCCGGGCTGCCGCCGCATGTACGCGGACTGCAGCACCTGCTCGCCGGGCTGCAGCATCGGCATGATCTGACTCTGGAGGTATTCGTCGTTCGTCATCGTGCGGCGAAGTCTATCACCGGCTCCAGTAGATGACCTCGCCGTACTTGACCAGTGCGGACGGGCTGACGTCGGCGGTCTCGTGGGCCCCGTTGTGGGCCTCGGTCTGGGACGCCCAGTACACGAGGTAGCCACCCCCCGCGTCGTCGTTCGCCAGCGGGCCGATCACGGTGCGCGCGCGGACCACCGCCTCGCGCTGGTCGTCGATGGTCATCCGGCTCGGGCGCAGCACCACGACGCGATCATCGTCCAGCCGCACCAGCAACGCCGCCAGTGGGGTCTCGCGGACCCCCGTCGAGGTCGCCTCGATCACGGAGTCGTGCGCCGCGTCGTAGATCGAGGCGTGCGTCCGCGTGAGGATCCAGTCGCCCGCCCGTGCGATCGCGCGGATCTGGTCGGCGGTGGGCGAGGGTGCTGGGGTGGTCGAGGCGTGAACCGCGGTCGGCTGCGCCCCGGCCAGGACCGTCATCGCGGCGATCAGGCGCTTCATGCATGGAGATAGTTCACGTCGTAGGCCAGGAATGGACCGCAATGATTGCAGCCAGTTGGGTCGTCAACTGCCGAGGGTTCAACAGTTCACCGATGGACCCCGAACAAACCATGGCTCGCATGCGTCCATCGTGAGATATGGACGCCCACATGCGTACGGCGGTGTTGTCGGTAATTTCCTCGTTGGTGCTGACCGTTGCGACCGCCCACGCGGACGCACCCAAACCCGGCAGCGACTACGGCGCGGCGGCCAAGACGTTGTTCCGCGTCGCCGCGTGCGGTGGGGACGATGCGATTCCGGAGCGGTTCTCCAAGCCGGCGATCGACGCGCACTGCAAGGAGATGAAGGGCATCTACAGCTCCTACAAGAAGGCCTGGGCCGATCAAGCGAAGAAGTTCCTCGGCGACGTCGTGCCGGCCACCGCGCCGAAGACCGTCGTCTACCCGTTCGGTGGCGGAGATCTGACGTCCGCGCTCGTCGTGTATCCCGACGCGACCGAGATCACGACGATCTCCCTCGAGGCCGCCGGCGATGCCCGCGTCATCGACACCATCAGCAAGGCGAAGCTGTCGAGCGACGTCTCCGAGATCGGGCTCGAGATTCGCCGGCTGTACTACGCGGCGCACTCGACGACGAAGAGCCTCCAGAACGCCTCGCACTCGACGATCCCCGGCACGATCATGTTCGCGCTCGCCGCGCTGGTCGTGCACGACATGGAGCCGGTGTCGCTGAAGTACTTCGATCTCGAGCCGGACGGCTCGGTGCGCTACCTGTCCAACGAGGAGCTCGACGCGCGCGCCGCGGAGTACCTCGCGACCAAGCGCGGCAAGACGCCGCCGTCGAAGATCACGCACTACTGGTACGAGCAGGACTCTGCGTTCGGGAACTTCGAGCTCGGCTACCACCCCAAGGGTGACGCGAAGGCGCCGACCCGCATCTATCGCCACATCGTCGCCAACCTCGACGACACGCACATGAACAAGGACGACCGCGTCATCAAGCACCTCGCCCAGAAGGGCAAGGTCTCGGTGATGACGAAGGCGGCGAGCTTCCTGCTCTGGTACGACGACTTCACCAAGATCCGCGGCTACCTGCTCGCGAACATCGCGTGGATGATCTCCGACGCGTCGGGCATCCCGCCGAGCTACGCCGAGCCCGCCGGCTTCGAGCAGATCACCTACGGCGAGTTCACCGGGCCGTACTTCATCATCGACGAGAAGAACACGCGCGCGGAGTTCGTGAAGCTGTGGAAGAACCAGCCCAAGCGCCCGCTGCCGTTCCGCTTCGGCTACCCCGACGCGACGAAGAAGAATCACCTGATGATCACGAGGCCCAAGGCGAAGTGAGGTGATCGGGGACGTGATCGGGGAGGTGATCGTCCTCGACCTCGCGGAGGTCGCCAGCGACGATCGCTTGCACCCCGACGAGCGTGTCCACGCGGCGACGCTCTCGCCCGTTCGTCGGCGCGAGTTCATCGCGGGCCGGACCGCGCTCCGCCGCCTGGTCGACGCGTCCGTCGCGATCCTCGGCGACGATCGGGGCGCGCCGATCCTGCCGGTCGGGCTCGTCGGCTCGATCTCGCACACCGCCACGCGGGTCGCGGCGATCGTCGCGCCCGACGAGGGTTGGCGCGAGGCGATCTACAAGGCGATCGATCCCTTCGTGCGGCGCTACGTCGGGTTCCAGGAGGTCGAGCTCGCGATCGAGGACGACGGCCGCGCGCGCGTCGTCGCGACGCTCCTGCCGCTCGAGATCGAGGCGCGCTGGGAGCGCCTCGACGACGGCCACTGGCTGTCGACCGCGCGCGCGCTGCGCCGTCGCTAGCGACGCGGGCGCGGGACGTCGCGATCGAGGACGGTCTTGCGCTCGTCGCGGCCGGCGGTGCGGATCGCTTCGTCGCAGATCGCGCGCACGTGCTCCGACAGGATGTCGGCGACGGCGTCGCTGCAGTTGAAGCCCGAGCGATCCTTGATGTACTTCTTGAGCTTGCTGACGACGATCAGCATCTCGCGCTCGGCGTCCTTGAGCACGACGTCCGTCGCGGCGCTCGTCGGTGCCACGGGCGTGGCGGCGATCACGACCGGCGCGGAGCCACCGTCGACGACGCGGCGGAGCACGGGGGCGGGCGCGGGAGTCGGCGCCATCGCGACGGCGGCCGGGCGGGCGATGGGCGCGGCCGCGGGTGGCTTGTCGGGAGGCAGCGGCTTGGCGGCCTCGACGGCGAGTTCGCGCTCCCACGCGGCGCGCGACGGTGACCTGGCCTCGACGGCCCACGCCTCGCGGTGCCGCAGCATCGCGACGTGGCTGTCCCAGCACGCGACCGAGCAGAACACGAGGCGCGTGCGGTTGCGGTTGCACGTCGAGACGCTGCAGACCCAGTGAATCTCGTCGAACGCGATCTCGGTGCGGCAGGCGCTGCACTTGAGCCAGGTGTCGGCCATGCCGCAGCTTACCAGCGACGCCGACGGCGCATGACCGCGGCGACGGCGATCGCGAGCAGCATCGACGATCGGTCGCCGCTCGCCGAGCAGCAGCCGCCGGTGTCGAGGAAGTCCTCGACCGAGCAGGTCGTCGCTGCTGCGTCCGCATGGAACGAGATCCGCAGCTCCGCGACCCGCGCGGGCACGCGTGCGTCGGCGATCGCGACGACGACCTCGTCGTCGCCGGCGGCATCCGGGCACACGAGCACCTGGCCGTCGTCGCGCACGCCGGCGGGGCCGGGGGCCGGCGGCGTCGC
>JAPLLF010000460.1:0-3141 GCA_026387715.1 Pseudomonadota bacterium | reverse complement strand
GGCGTCGCGATCGCGTAATGATGGTCAGTCGACTTCGGATCGTGCGGCGTGATCTGCAGGTGGAACGCGTCGTCGAGCGGCGCGGCGGTGGGCTCGGGGCCGCGGCCGATCGTCGCCCCGCTGGCCTCCTCGATCCACGCGAGCACCTTGTCGGGCCGCTCGTAGATGCCACCCTCCGAGCACAGGAACTTCGCGTCGTCGTAGCCGCGCGACGTGATGCCCGCGAGGAACGTGCCGTAGGTGGTCTCGAGGTACAGCGGGCCGCCCGAGTCGCCGGGGCACGTGTCGATGCCCCCACCACCAGCGCCGAGCTCGCCGGCGGGCTGCGCCGCGGCATGACAGCCCTTGAGCGCGCGCGAGCAGTCGTGGTCGGTGATCGTCGTCGTCGCCTCGTGGAGCACGTCGGAGAACTGCGTGGCGTCGCGATCGAGCGCGCCGAACCCGACGAGCGCCACCGCCGCGTCGTCGAGGATGTCGGCGCGCGCCCAGCCCGTCGCGACCGCGCGGGGCGTGCGGGTCGACGGGGTCGCGAGCACCAGGACCGCGAGGTCGAGGCTCGTCTGCGAGCTGGGATACTCGTGGATCGCTGCCACGTCGATCAGCTCGCCGGTCGCGGGCTCGGCGAGGGAGTCGACGCCGATCAGCACCCGGCCGGGCGCCGGTGGCGCGTTCACGCAGTGCCCGGCCGTGAGCACGACCGTCGGCGCGATCAGCACGCCGGTGCAGTAGACCGTGTCGGCCGAGCCGTCGAACGGCAACGCGACGATGTCGGGCCATTTGCCCGGGGGCGCTGGTTGCCCGCCGACGACGGGCCTGGGCCCGGCGAATGCCGTCGACCCCAGGCCCAGCAGCAGGAGCGCGACGCGCATGGCGAGCATGTTCGCATAGTCGTTGTAGGCTTCGCGCGTGGATCGTCGCTGGCTCGCCGTCGTTCTCCTCGCTGCCTGTCACCCCAACCCGCCGTCGATCGGGGCGCCGGGTGGCCCCAAGCTTCACGACGCCGACGACCCCGATGGCCCGCATCGCGACGCGATCGCCGCGCAGATCAAGCCCTTCCTCGACGCCGACATCGCGAGCGGGCTCGTCGTCGGTATCTACGACAACGGCCGGCGCGAGATCTACGGGTTCGGCAACGGCCCGAACAGCAAGCGTCCCGACGGGCGGACGATCTACGAGCTGGGGTCGGTCACCAAGGTGTACACGTCGCTGCTGTTCGCCGACGCGATCCAGCGTCGGGAGGTCGAGCTCGACACCCGGTTGTCGGCGCTCCTGCCGCCCGGCGTCACCGCGCCGACCAAGGACAACGTCGACATCACGCTCGCGCACCTCGCGCTGCACAGCTCCGGGCTGCCGCGCCTGCCGCCGACGATCGCGAACGCGCCCACGTCGACGGATCCGTACGCGAAGTACGGCGAGGACGCGCTGTACGCCGACCTCGTGCACACGCCGCTCGCGGTCACCCCGGGCGAGACGATCGCCTACTCGAACTTCGGCGCCGGCGTGCTCGGCTTCGTCCTCGGCAAGAAGCTCGCGCCGACCGGCGGCTTCGGCAAGGCGCTCACCGACCGCGTCCTGGTGCCGCTCGCGCTGACCGACACGCACCTCAAGATCCCGGCCGCGGATCTCGGGCGTCGGGCGGTGGGGACCGAAGACGATCTCCTCGCGGTGCCGTCGTGGACGTTCGACGCGCTCGCCGGCGCCGGCGCGCTGGTGTCGACCGCCCGCGATCAGCTCACGCTGATCGACGCCGAGCTCGACGCGGCGATCGGGGGCGACGGGCCGCTGCGGCGCGCGATGAAGCTCAGCCAGGAGCCGCGGCTCGAGAACCCGTCCTCGAACGAGGGGCTCGGCTGGCAGATCGATGCCACCGGGCGCTACTGGCACAACGGGGGCACCGGCGGCTTCCACGCGTTCGTGGGCTTCGATCCGAAGACGCGGCGCGGCGTCGTGATCCTCGCGTCGACGGCGAGCTCGCTGGTCGATCGCCTCGCCGACACCGTCTACGGGGTGCTCGACGGCACCGCCAAGCCGCCGCCGAAGCTCGCCCTGGCCGGCGACCTCGCGGCCTACGCGGGGACCTACGAGCTGGAAGGCGAGAAGCTCGCGATCGTGGCGGCGGGGAACCGCCTCTACATCGAGGGGCGCGGCGAGCCCAAGCATCGGCTCGTGCCGGTGAGCGACCACGAGTTCTGGATCGAGGCGCTCCAGGCCGTCGCGATCTTCGAGCGCGACGAGACCAAGCTCAAGGTCGCGCGCATGGTGTTCCTCGTCGGCGACCACCAGTTCTCGGCGAACCGCGTCCCCGCGGCCGAGTGACGTCGGCTCGCTAGCGCGGGCGGGCGGGCTCGCGAACCGACGTCTCGACGTGTGCGGCGGCGAGCGCCTCGCGGAGCGCGGTCCAGTCGCCCTCGCGGGCATCGCCCGTGACGACGACGTCGGCCCCGCTGGTCAGCTTGCACGCCGCCACCGCGACGTCCTTCGTCATGACGGCGCCATCGACGGTGATGCCCACGGCGGCGACGCGGATCGCGCAGCGTTTCGGGGCCGCGTCGACGGTGGTGACGAGCGCGCGGATCGAGCCTTCGCCGGCACCGGCGCCCGCGCCCGCGCCGAGCCCCCAGCCGTGGCCGCACGTCCCGTACAGCACGGCGAAGACGATCGCGCCGGCGAGCACGACGAGCAGCAGGAGCTTGCGGCGACGGCGGCGACGCTCGACCTCGCGGGCGACGTCCTTGACGAGGCGGGGATCGGGCTTCGGGTCGGTCATCGGGTGGGGGTGCTCGTGAGGGGGTCGACGAGGGTGGCGAGGCCGCGCTGGTCGGCGAGGCAGTGATCGAGATCGCGATGCAGGCCGTCGAACAGCGCGTGCGGGAGATCGGCGAGCGGCGCCTCGACCGCGACGATCACGAGGTGCCTTGCGAGGTCCGGGAGGGCGAGGTGGACCGCGGCGATCCGGCACAGTCGCAGCTCGGTCGAGCGATCGCCGAGGTACTTGAGGCCGACGTCGGGATCGGGATCCTGCTCGAGCAGCGGCACGTCGAGCGATCGGGTGGTGCCGCCGGCCTGCAACGACACGATCTTGCCGTCGGCGGCGACGCGGATGACGAGCGGGGTGCGGCCGGCGAGCTCGGTCTCGAGGAT
>JAPLLF010001003.1 GCA_026387715.1 Pseudomonadota bacterium | reverse complement strand
ACACCGTGCCGTCCGCGGACGCTCCGCATCCGTCGTACGCGCTCGTGAACCCGTTCCGTGCCGACTCCACGTTCCCGTTCCGGGGGATGGCCTCGGTCGGCCTGATGTTCTACCTGGCCGCGGCGCTGCGCACCGAGCTGCGAGCCCGCGACTGGTACGCGAACCGTCCGGCGCCAGACGTGCGCGAGTACCTCGACCTCGTCGCGCTCGGCACGATCGCGGATCTCGTCCCCCTCACGCACGAGAACCGCATCCTCACGAGCCTCGGCCTCCGCAAGCTCAGCACGCGGACGCGTCCTGGCATCGCGGCGCTGCTGGCGTCGGCCAACTTCGACGTGTCCAAGCCGGTCGACGCGCATTGCGTCGGCTGGAAGCTCGGCCCTCGACTCAACGCGCCGGGCCGGCTCGGGGCCGCCGAACCGTCGTTGGCCTTGCTGCTCGCGACCGAGGCCGACGCGGTCGCCAACGCCGAGATCCTCGAGTCGATGAACACCGAGCGGCGCGCCATCCAGGACAAGGTCGTCGCCGAGGCGGTCGAGCGGCTCGAGGTGCTCGGGGACGTGCCGCCCGCGATCGTGATCGCGGGGCAGGGTTGGGCGCCAGGCGTCGTCGGGATCGTCGCGGCGAAGCTCGTCGACAAGTACCAGCGTCCGGCCTTCGTGATCGGGGTCGACGAGAACGGCCTCGGCCGGGGCTCGGCGCGCTCGGTCGCCGGGATCGATCTCTACAAGGCGCTGTGCGGATCGGCGCCGCACCTCGGGCGCTTCGGTGGCCACGCCGCTGCGGCTGGCTTCACCCTCGACACCACCGTGGACGGTGCGCTCGACGCGCTGCGCAGCTCGCTCGTTCACACCGTCGGCGTCATGGCGCCGCACTTCCTGCCGGCCGCGTTCGCGCAGGGCTCCGGGCCGGTCGCCGCGCTGCCGATGCGCGAGGCCGATGCGGAGGTCTCCGTGCTCGAGGTCGACGAGCGGCTCGCGCACGAGCTCGAGGCGCTCGGGCCGTTCGGTCAGGCGAACCCGGCCCCGTTGCTCGTCACCCGCAACGCCCGGGTCACCGCCGTTCGTCGCGTCGGGAACGACAAGCACCTCAAGCTGGTGCTCGCGGAGGGCGAGGGCGACGGGCCGGTGCGCCACGCGATCGGCTTCAAGCTCGGCGATCGACAGGTCGAGGTCGGCCAGTACCTCGACCTCGCGTTCGTCCCGACGATCTCGACGTTCCAGGGGCGACGCAGCGCCGAGCTCGAGATCCTCGACCTCGCGCCGGCCGTCCCGCTTTCCTGATCGTCGTCGCGAGCTCGCGAGCGAGCAACGCCGCGACCGCCGCGACCCTGGGCACCGCGAGGGAGCTGCGCGCGGCCACCAGGTGCGTGACCGCCGGTGGATGGCGCCGACCCCCGCCTCGGCCGCCCGCAGCTGGATCACGTAGTCGTCGGCGCCGAACACCGGGCGAAACCCTGGGATGCGCGCGGCCAGCTGCGGGTTCGGCGCGAGCTGATCGAAGGGCGGACTCCACCCGATCCAGTCGAGATCCGCGATGCCGTACCCGTGCTTGCGGCTCGCGAGGTACCCGGCCGTCGCGAACGCCGATACGGGATGCTCGATGGCACACAGCACCTCGAGATCGCGCTGGACTTCTCGGCGGGCGGGTGACTGCCAGCGGATCGCGAGATCGGCCTCGCGCCGGACGAGATCGACGTACCGGGTCGTCGACGCGATCTCGAGCTGCACCTCGGGGAGCTCGGCCCGTACGAGTGCCGCGAACGGCGCGACGAAGCCATAGGCCATCCCGGGCGCGGCGCTGATCCGGACGACCCCACGTGGGCGGCGATCCGCATCGGCGGCGGCATGATCGACCTCGGTCGCGCACTCGGCCATCCGGCGCGCGGGGCCGAGCAAGCGCTCGCCGAAGCTCGTCGGGGTGGTGCCGTCGACGGCGCGCTCGAAGATCACCTCGCCGACCTCGGCCTCGAGCTCGGCGAGCCGGCGACTCACGGTGGGTTGCGTGACCCGCAGCGTGCGCGCGGCGCCCGACAAGGAGCCGGCGTCCGCGATCGCGACGACCAGCTGCACCGCATCCCAGGGGATATGCATTTGCGTATGGTGACATGCAAAATCAGCCAATAGTCATCCAGATTCGCAGACCCCAGAGTGAGCGCATGACCATCGCTCGGACCTCCTCCCTCGCCGTTGTGGCCTTCATCACCGTCGCCGCGCTCGCGCCCGCCGTGGTTCACGCCGACGGCGTCCACGGCGACATCGAGCTCGACCCGACCGCCTACGCGCTCGCGGGCAACTCGATCCACGTCGGGATCTCCGCCTCGCACCTCCGGATCGATCTCGGCAACTTCGCGATGGCCCTGCCGCAGTTCATCCACGGCGACGACGGCTTCGATGTGTCGTTCAGCGGCTTTGGCGCCAAGCTCCAGTACTTTCCACGGCTCGACCAGCACGGGATGTTCTTCGGCGTCGATGCCGACGTCGTCAAGGTGCGGGCCGAGTTGCAGGGATCCGACCGCGTCGCGCGCGACGTCCAGGTCGGCGTCGGCGTGCACCTCGGCTACCGTATCGCGCTCCCGAAGGGGTTCTACGTGACGCCGTGGATCGGCGTCGGCTATCAAGCCAGCGCGGACGACCTCACGGTCGGCGCCGCGACCTACGCGCCGTCCGCGATCACCGTGTTCCCGGCGATCCACGTCGGCTATCGCTTTCCTTGAACCGTGTTAGACCTCGCTCGTGACGCGCGAGACGATTCCGAAGGTGCCGCGCAAGGCGGGTTTTCGCCTGTCGGGGCCGCAGTTCTTGCGCATCGGGATGACCACGGCGCTCCTCGTGCTGATCCTCGTGGTGCGCAAGCCGTGCTCCGACGGGATGTCGAAGTTCGTGACGGACTTCGGCTCCGGGAGCAACGGGGCCGCGATGCCGAAACCCGGCAATGTCGACATGCCGATGCCGGGTAGCGGCGACTACGAGGTGCTCCGCTCGGACATGACGCCCGAGCAGTTCAAGGCTGCGATCGATCGCGCACGCGCGAAGAACGGCAGCGGCAGCGGATCTGGCTCAGCGAAGTAACACGGCGTGGGACAGGCACGGCATCTGGGTGCGGCGCTTCGCGACGACCTCGCCGTCGAGCACCGCGCTGACCACGCCGTTGCCCTCGGGGAGCTCGCCGACGATCGTGCCCCAGGGATCGACGACCAGGGCGTGTCCGTAGCTGGCGCGCTTGTCGTTGTGCTGCCCCCACTGCGCGGCGGCGACGACCCACGCCTGATCCTCGACGGCGCGCGCGCGGAGTAGCAGGTGCCAGTGGGCCGCGCCGGTGTGGGCCGTGAACGCGGCCGGCACCAGGAGGACCTCGGCGCCGTGGTCGGCGACGAGCTTGCGGTACAGCTCCGGGAACCGGAGGTCGTAGCAGATCGTCACGCCGACCTTCACGCCATCGATGTCGACCACGACCAGCTCGTGGCCTGCCTTCGTGGCGTCCGATTCGCGGAGGACCGCGCCGCCCGGGATCGCGACGTCGAACAGGTGGATCTTGCGATAGCGGGCGACCAGCTCACCGCGCGGATCGACGACGAGCGCGGTGTTGTAGGTGTGCGTCGCGTCGCCGGGCACGAGCTCGGGCATGCCGCCGCCGACGATCCACACGCCGTGCGCACGCGCGGCCTCGCGCAGCATCGTCACGATCGGGCCGTTGGCCTCCAGCGCCTCCGCGATCGGGAACTTGTCACCCTCGCCGCGGCCGAGGAACGCGAAGTTCTCGGGCAACACGACCAGCTGGGCCATCGCCTGCGCCGCTTGCGCGATCAACGTCCTGCAGATCGCCAGGTTCGCATCACGATCGTCGCCCGCTCGCATCTGCACCGCGGCGACGTTTAGTTTCCACGACATACGCAGCTCCCTTCCGCTCGTTCGTGTGTTCGTACCACGCACATTTCCACTTGCCCTCGAATTTGGGCGGTGGTACCTACCGGGCACAACTTCTTCGTCCTGCGCGAGCAGGGATGAGGGTGGCCAGGTGGCCACCCATTTTTTTTAGTGCGTCGATCCACTCCTCCATGTCCAGACCACTCCAGCAAAAGCTGATCGGCATCGTCGAACCCGTCCTCGTGGCGGGCGGCTACGAGCTCGTCGATCTTCGTCTCACGCTCGAGCAGAATGGCTGGGTCCTCCGCGTCGCGGTCGATCTGCCGCCCGACGGGTCGACCCCCATCGGCGAGGTCCCCGCCGAGCGCGTCGACCTCGCCGACTGCGAGAACCTGTCGCGCGAGCTGTCCGCCGTCCTCGACGTCGACGATCCGATCCCGCAGGCGTACAGCCTCGAGATCAGCTCGCCTGGCATCGATCGCCCGCTGCGCACCGCGAACCACTTCCGTCACTTCGTCGGGAGCGACGTCAAGATCTCGATGGCCGTGCCGCACACGAGCGAGCAGGGGGAGCGCAAGAACTTCCGCGGCATCCTCGCGGGTGTGTCCGACGACGACCGCCGCGCGCTGATCGACGTCGACGGCAAGCGCTTCGAGCTCGCGATCGAGGACATCGATCACGCCAAGCTCGTCCCCGACTGGGACGCGGTGATGCGGGGCAAGAGCGGCGCCGGCGGGCATCTGAGCAAAGAACCCAAGCCTGTAAAGCCGGGGCATCGCCCCAGCAAACACAAGCAGCAGCAGTAAAACTGAAGAGGGAACGATGGAAGCCAAACTGGATATGGTCCTCGAGCAAGTCGGCCGGGACAAGAACATCGACAAGTCCGTCCTGATCTCGGCGCTCGAGCAGGCGATCCTGACCGCCGCGAAACGTACGTTCGGCCTCAATCGCGAGATGGAAGCCAAGTACAACGCGGACACTGGCTCCGTCGACCTGTTCCTCATCATCAACGTCGTCGAGGAAGACGACGCGATCGAGGGCCGCGAGATCACCGTCACCGAGGCCCACAAGGCCGGCCTCGAGGCCGAGCTCGGCGACGAGCTGCTGTTCCAGGTGTTCTATCGCTCCGAAGACGCCGATCGCGCCCTCGAGCAGGACGAGAAGTTCGGCACGCTGATCGATCTCAAGAAGGCCGATCGCAAGTTCGGCCGCATCGCCGCGCAGACCGCGAAGCAGGTCATCTACCAGCGCGTCCGCGAGGCCGAGCGCGACAACGTCTACAACGAGTTCAAGGATCGCAAGGGCGAGATCATCTCGGGCGTCGTCCGCCGCTTCGAGCGCGGCGCGCTCGTCGTCGATATCGGCAAGGCCGAGGCCGTCCTGCCGATGCGCGAGCAGGTCCCCCGCGAGAGCTACCGCGTCGGCGATGCCATCAAGGCGTACTGCCTCGACATCGATCGCAACGCGCGCGGTCCGCAGGTCATCCTGACCCGCACCCACAAGGGCCTGCTCGAGAAGCTGTTCGAGCAGGAGGTCCCCGAGATCTACGAGAAGATCGTCCGCATCGAGAGCTCGGCGCGCGAGCCCGGTGCACGCGCGAAGATCGCCGTGTCGTCGCGCGATCGCGACGTCGACCCGGTCGGCGCGTGCGTCGGCATGAAGGGCAGCCGCGTGCAGGCCGTCGTGCAGGAGCTGCGCGGCGAGAAGATCGACATCGTGCCGTACGATGACGATCCCGCTCGCTTCGTGTGCAACGCGATCGCCCCCGCCGAGGTGAAGCGCGTGATCATCGACGCCGAAGGCCACCGCATGGAGCTGATCGTCCCCGACGACAAGCTCTCGCTCGCGATCGGCAAGAAGGGCCAGAACGTCCGGCTCGCGTCGCAGCTGACCGGCTGGCGCATCGACATCCACAGCGAGTCGAAGATCTACGAGCTCGAGCGTCGCGCGAAGGAGCAGATCGCCGCCGCCATCGAGGGCGCTGGCTTCGATGCCCCGCTGGCCGACACGCTGTTCAAGCTGGGGTGGCGCTCCGTCGGTGAGCTCGGTCGCGCGGCGATCGAGGAGCTCGCGGGTCTCCCGGGCATCGCGACGCCCGAGGTCGCGAAGAAGATCATCGACTCGGCGCAGACCTACATGGCCGCGGGCAGCCGCCGCCGTGACGACGCGCGGCGCGAGGCCGATCGTCGCACCAGCCTGACCGGTGGCCAGCAGCTGCTCGAGCTCGACGGCGTCGACGAGGACGTCCTCGGCGTGCTCGCCCAGGCGAACATCCATTCGCCCGAGGACCTCATCAAGACCCCGATCGAGCACGTCGCGACGACGACCGGGATCGACATGGGGGATCTCGCACGGCTCCGCCAGCGTGCGATCAGCTGGCTCTCCGAGGTCTCCTCCTGAGCACACCGCTGCGCACGTGCGTGGGCTGTCGGGCGATCGAGCCACAGACAGCCCTCGTTCGAGTGGCGGCGACCAACGATCGTCTGGTCGTTGGTCGCCATGCACCCGGACGTGGCGTATACGTGCACCCCCGCACGAGCTGTCTGACCGATCGTCGCTCAACTGTCACCAGTCGACGACAATCAAGCCGAAAACCGACGACCAGAAGTATTCGGATCAGCTACGGGATCGAACAGGGTCAAGTGACGACAAAACGTCGCTGGCCTTGCCGATGCAAAGACTGTAGAACCTGCCCCGAGAGTAGATAACAAAGGCGAAGATGACGCGCGTTTACGAGATTGCGAAAGAGGTGGGGATTCCTAACAAGGACCTCATCGCGAAGATCCGAGCGCTTGGGCTCGAGGTCAACAATCACATGTCGTCGCTCGATGCCGACGATGTGGCGCGAATCAAGCGCTCGCTGGAGAAAGAGAAGTCGGTGGTGGCTGCGCCCCCTCCGCAAAAGCTCTCTACCGGCACCGTCTTGCGACGACGATCCAGCGGCGACAAGGAGACGCCTGACGACAAGCCCGTCGCCACGGCGCCGCCCGGCGTCACCACCCGACCCTCATCGTCGCCCACCGCACGCGACAACGGTCACCCCGAGCGAGCGCCCGCGCCCGTGGTGCGCCGGCGTGCAGCCGACGATGACGTCGTCGAGCCGCCGACCCGCAAGTCGGAGCCCGTCATCGCACGGCCCGTCGAGCCGCCGACCCGCAAGTCGGAGCCGGTGATCGCGCGTCCCGCCCCGATCGTCGAGAAGCCCGCACCCGTGGTCGAAGCCAAGCCCGAGCCCGTCGTCGAAGTGAAGCCCGAGCCGACCCGCGCGCCTCCGGTGGAGGCGGTCGTCGCGAAGCCGGTCGTCACGGCCCCGGTCGTCACGGCCCCGGTCGTCGCGGCCCCGGTCGTCACGGCCCCGGTCGTCACGCCGCCCGTCGCGGCGCCCGTCGTCGCGGCCCCCGTCGCGACGGCCCCGGTCGTCGAGGCTCCCAAGCCGAAGCCACCGATCGTCGCCACGCCGGCCCCCAAGCCACCGGTCGCGCCGACGGCACCGACCACGCCGGAGCGTCCGCGCTCGCGGGTGATCGTCGCCGGTCCGCAGATCGTCAGCACGCGTGCGAACGACGGCATCGGCGGTACCCGTACTGTCGTCGAAGTCGAGCCGCCGCCGTCGACCCCGCTGCCCGCGCGCGTCATCGAGTCGCGCGAGTCGCACCAGTCGCGTAACGCGCACTCGTCGTCGCGGACGCCGAGCAACCCGATCGTCGAGTACCAGCACCGTCCGCGCACGGTGCAGGAGGTCGGTCAGGCCGCCCGCAGCCAGTTCGAGATCGAGCTCGAGCGCGCGCGCGCCCGCACCGCGGCGCGTCCCGAGACGATCGCCCCGCCGATCTCGATCTCGACCGAGCCCGCGTCCGCCGAGAGCACCGGCGAGGTCGTGGCCCCCCCCACGCGCGATCCGTCGCGTCCCGCCGTCGGCAGCGTCATCTCGCTGCCGCCGCGCATCAAGATCACCGAGCGCACGCCGGTCACTGGTCGCGCGGCCCCCGCTGGCGCTCCGCAGCCGGCGAACCAGCTCCGCGATCGCTTCAAGCACCAGCAGCAGCAGCGCCCCCGTCCGGGCGGTCCGGGCGGTCGCCCGGGCATGCACGACTTCGGTCGCAAGAAGCTGCCGCTCGGCAAGAAGGGCAAGCAGACCACGCTCACGACGCCCGCCGAGCACAAGCGCGTCATCCGGATCGAGGACACCATCGCGATCGGTGACCTCGCCAAGGGCATGGGTGTGAAGTCCCCCGAGGTGCTGAAGAAGCTCTGGGGCATGGGCATGACCGGCGTGAACATCAACGCGTCGATCGACTTCGAGACCGCCCAGATCCTGTCGAGCGAGTTCGGCTACGAGGTGCAGAACGTCGCCTTCAAGGAAGAGGACGCCTTCAACGAGAAGGTCGACGACGACGCCAACCTGGTCCATCGCAGCCCCGTCGTGACCATCATGGGTCACGTCGATCACGGCAAGACGTCGCTCCTCGACACGATCCGCAAGACGCGCGTCGCGGCCGGCGAGTCCGGTGGCATCACGCAGCACGTCGCGGCCTACAAGGTCCCGGTGCCGGGCCACGGCGATATCGTGTTCCTCGACACGCCGGGTCACGAGGCGTTCACCGAGATGCGTGCTCGTGGTGCCCAGGCGACCGATATCGTCGTGCTCGTGGTCGCCGCGAACGACGGTGTCATGCCCCAGACGATCGAGGCGCTGTCGCACGCCAAGGATGCCGGCGTGCAGATCATCGTCGCCGTCAACAAGTGCGACATGCCCGACGCGCAACCCGAGCGCGTGCGTCAGCAACTCGCGGATCACGGCCTCATCGCGGAAGAGTGGGGCGGTGAGACGATCTACGCGAACGTGTCGGCGCTCAAGAACGAGGGCATCGACAAGCTGCTCGAGTCGATCGCGGTCTCGGCCGAGATGCTCAACCTGCGCGCGAACCCGGACAAGCCGGGCTCCGGTGTCGTGATCGAGGCTCGCCTCGATCGCAACCGTGGCCCGATCTCGACGGTGCTCGTGCAAGAAGGCACGCTCCGCGTCGGCGACGTCATCATCGCGGGGCGCGTGTTCGGCAAGGTCCGCGCGATGCTCGATGATCGAGGGAACTCGATCAAAGAAGCAGGTCCGTCGACCCCGGTCGAGATCCTCGGCATCGACGGCGTCCCGGACGCCGGCGATCAGGTGAACATCGCCGACGACGAGAAGGTGGCCAAGGAGGTCGTCGAGAACCGTCGCGCGATCTACCGCAAGCGCGTCCTCGCCTCCACCGTGAAGGTCTCGCTCGAGAGCCTCATGGAGCGGGCGATGGAGACGGGCGCCAAGGAGTTCAAGATCGTCCTCAAGGCGGACGTTCAGGGATCCGCCGAGGCGCTCAAGGCCGCGCTCACCAAGCTCTCGACCGAGAAGGTCAAGGTCATCGTCATCGCCGCGGGCGTCGGCGGGATCACGGAGAGCGACGTGCAACTCGCCAAGGCCGGTCACGCGATCGTCCTCGGCTTCCACGTCCGTCCTGCTGGCAAGAGCAACAAGCTCGCCGAGCAAGAGGGCGTCGAGATCCGGCTCTACGACATCATCTACGATGCGCTCGATGAAGTGCGCACGGCGATGGCGGGCCTCCTGGCGCCGATCAAGCGCGAGATCCCGATGGGCAAGCTGTCCGTTCGCGAGACGTTCACGATCCCCAAGATCGGGACCATCGCCGGCTGTCTCGTCACCGATGGCAAGGTCAACCGCAAGGCGCACCTCCGGGTCATCCGCGACAACGTCCAGATCTACGAGGGCAAGGTCGGCAGCCTCCGGCGCTTCAAGGACGACGTCTCCGAGGTTGGCAACAACTTCGAGTGCGGCGTGATGATCGCCGGGTACAACGAGCTCAAGGTTGGCGACGTGATCGAGGCCTTCGAGGTCATCGAAGAGGCCGCCAAGCTCTAGGAGCCTGTAGCGCATTGGACCCAGCCGGGCTGGTGCTCTGACTCCGGGCTCTGGCGAGGTCGAAGATCAAGCAGCGAGCATCAGCGCCTGCCGTTTCGCCGTGGCCGACCGCCACAGCTTCAGCAGGTTGTGCGTC